>SKNG01000155.1 GCA_007120685.1 Paracoccaceae bacterium
CCACGGCGGCCAGCACCGCACCGCCCTGGAACGCCCCGCCCGGCGCATAGGCCCCCACCCAGAGCAGATAGGTGCCGATGACCACCATCGCGGGCAGCGCCAGCCGGGCAAAGCCGCGATAGACCTCGCCCATGACCGGCGCGGGGGCCTGCGCCGTGCCGCGCTCGACCATCCAGACGGCGGTGATGGCGGCCAGCAGCACGACGACCTCCATCAGCGTGTCATAGGCGCGGAAATTCAGCAGCACGGCGGTCACCGGATGGGCGACGCCGCTGGTCTCGATATTCTGCGCCACGCTCGGGGCCAGGCCGGGGGCCTGCAAGGGCGTGGCCAGAAACGCCGCCGCCAGCCCGGCAAAGACCAGCGCGCTCAGGCCCAGATTGACGAGGACGGTGGCGATTGGCACCGGCACCGGCGCGGGCGGCGCGCTGCGGATATGGTGCAGCGTGGTCAGCAGCAGCGCGCCGGTCAGGCCGGTGCCGATGGCGGCCTCGGCCAGTGCCACATCGGGGGCCGAAAGGCGCACCCAGGCCAACGCGGTCATCAGCCCGAAGACGATGAAGAGCACGATCATCGCAAAGCGGTCGCGCACCGCCAGCACCGCAACGGCCAGCGCGGTGATGGCCAGGCCCAGCAGCGCGTCGAAAATGAGCAGCGGATCGGTCATCTCAAC
The DNA here is from genome assembly GCA_007120685.1 of Paracoccaceae bacterium. Taxonomy (GTDB): domain Bacteria; phylum Pseudomonadota; class Alphaproteobacteria; order Rhodobacterales; family Rhodobacteraceae; genus Pararhodobacter. The sequence continues at coordinate 674 of SKNG01000155.1, forward strand.
GCCCCCCTGCGCCGCGCACGTGGCGGGCGATCAGATGGCCGCAGACGGCGCTGGAAAAGGCGACGAAGAACCAGATCAGCACGATGCGCGCCACCTCGCCCGCTGATCCGGCCAGCAGCGCGATGCCCAGGCAGGTCAGGCCCAGCCCCAGCCCGTCGGCCTTGGTCAGCGCGTGCAGCCGGCACAGCGTATCGGGAAAGCGCAGCAGGCCGATGGTGCCGGCCAGGAAGAAGAAGGCGCCCAGCGCGATCAGCGCCAGCGCGAGGAGTTCCAGCGCCATCAGCCTTCCTCCTTCGCGCTCAGGACGACGAAACAGACCAGCGCCACGGCGGCGAGCAGCGCGAAGACCAGCGCCACATCCAGAAGCGCCGGCATCGCCATCACACGCGACAGGATCAGCAGCATCGCCACCGAGGCGGTGCCGAAAAGCTGCGCGGCCAGCATGCGTTCGGCCGGCTCGGGGCCGCGCAGCACGCGGATCAACCCGCCGAGGATCGACAACAGGAGCAGGATCAGGATGATCGACAGCGCGTCGGTCATGGCGCGGCCTCCACAAGCGTGTCATCGGGAAGGGAAAGGGCGAAAAGTGCGGCGACCCGGCGCTCCAGCGCGGCAAGCTCACCGTCCAGATCGGCGCCGGTATCGAGCATGTGGATGACCAGCCGGTCGCCCTCGATCCCGGCGGTCAGCGTGCCGGGCAGCAGCGTGATCGCATTGGCGAAAAGCAGGCGCGGCGCGCCCTCGGGCAGCGCGGTGCGGTAGGCGCGGCATCCGGGGGACAGTGGCAGGCGCCAGGCCAGCGCGCGGCGTGCGACATCGACCGCGCCGCGCACCGATTGCAGCGCGAACCAGCCGACGAAGCGCAAGGCGCCAAGCGGCGACAGGCGCCAGCGCGGCGCGGGGGGGTGCAGGAAGATGAGCGCGGCGCCCAGCAACACCGCCGGGCCGCCCATGACCCAGCTTTCCAGCGCACCGCCGGTCAAGGCCGCCCAGAGCCCGGCCAGCACCAAGAGCCCGATCAGTCCGCGCACTGCCCGGGGCCGAACGGGGGGGCGGGTCATGTCCGGCATGGGCGATGTGGGTGCGGCGAGCGGACTGATCTGAAGCGCCGCGCGCGGGCTCGAGGCCGGCGCGCCTTGCGCCGGCGATCGCGTCGGCGCGTTCCCCCCGTTGACCCCGGACGATGCCGCAGACGGCCCCGCTTTCTGCGCGGGCATGCGCGCAGCCTCCATCAAGCCCTGGCATGGCCTGGAGCGCATTTCTTTCTCCATCGGCAGCGGTGTTCAGGTCTCGAACAGGCGGTCGCGAGCGGGCTGCCTCCGCTTCAGGCCTCGGTCCTGTCCGGGCACCCGACGCGGTATCGCCGGGGCATTTGATGAACTGAACGCGCCAGCCGGGGGCTTAATCCCCGAAAAATGAGAACCGTTCCATGATCAGACCGAAAAGACCGTGTGAGGGGCGGTGGCGCTCCCTTCAGCCGGGGCGCTGCGGCAAGGACGAGGCGTCTGGTCGGCCTGGGCATGGCGGAGCGTCCACGCGTGGACAGGCATTTAAAACATTGATTTAGCTAGATAAACACCGTGGACATGAGTCTTAAGCTTGCCCCGTGATCAGGGCCGGGCGGCAGGCAGGCGTTACCGGCCGGGGCGGAACGGTTGTTCGGGTGAAGCGTGATGCAGATGTCTTGCAATAATATGATATTGCTATGAAAAAACTGGCGCATGTCTCTGCGCAAGCCGATCGCGAGCGCGGTTTTTCAAGAACCGGCGCCGCCGGTCGCAAGGCCATGATCGCGTCGCCCTCGTCTGGGTCGATGCCCCTGGAGCGAAAGAGCGGCGAGCTGACGGGGCGCAATGAACAGATGCTTTCGGCGCGCATGACCCAGCGGGTGCCCGGCGCTGATGCCTTCTGGCGATATCGCGAGGGGTGTTGCGGGGCGAGCGGGGTGGAGCTGCTGTTCGACGGCCCGCCGGCGGGGCGGCACCGGGAAACATGGCTGGATCCGCGACATGTCGATGCGTTTGACGTGGAACCCGGCGATGCGCTTCACGGCGTGAACCACGAAATCAAAGATCGACCGGCGATTTCGGAACCGGCGCACTCAAAGGCCTGAAAAAGGACTTAATTGAAACAGAGTTCCCGCAAAGATTGCGGCTCATATCCGGCTTTGACCGGCGCCGAACCGAAATTCATTTGATTTCGCGGGACCGGCGGAATTAGAGACGTGGAGAACGTGCAGAAAAGATGTCTTGGCATTTGCTGATAAGCATGGGGTTCTAATCACAGTGGGACGGTTTCAGCACGATGATCAAGGCCCGGGCCAAACCGCGATGACCGGTCGCAAGGGCGGGGCTGTGAGCCGGCGCGCCTTGCTGCAAGCGGCGGCCGTGATGCCCCTCGGCCTGCTTGCCGGCGGGGCCGCTGCCGGCGCGGCGGGGCGCTTTCCGTTTACCGCCCGGACCGTCCATTCCGGGCACTCGCTGACCGATCCGATCGTGCCGATGCTCGATGCCATGGTCGCCGCCATCGGCGGCGTCAGGGCGCGTGGCCGGGTGATCGACCGCTCCACCATTCCCGGCAGCCCGATGGACTGGCGCTGGAATCATCGCAACCAGTACATGCCCGATGCCCGCCACGACATCGCCGATTACGAACTTCTGGTGATCACCGAGCGCGTGTCGCTCTCGGGCACCATGCCCTGGCATCGCTCCGACGAGATGGCGCTGCGCTGGTTCGTGCATGCCTGGGAAAACGGCA
>SKNG01000294.1 GCA_007120685.1 Paracoccaceae bacterium
AGATCGCCGCCGTCAGGAAGGACCTTAACGCCGAATACACCGCCGCCGACACCACGCCGTCAGCCTCTCAGCAGGCTCGCCCCGCCAGCGAAATTTCCAGCAGTTTCCGGACTTGACCGCACTGGCGCGACGCCGTGACCGCGATGGCGCGCCGTTTCTTGCGCCGGAGCTGGTGGTAGCGGCAGAGCGTCTGCGCGAGGATTTCGAGGTCGCCCAGATGGGGCCGCGCGTCACCCAGAACTGGGAGGGCTTTCTGACTGGCAACATCGACCCGGGCCTGCTGCGCGGCGGGGCCGGGGGCGTTGGTCAGAGCGCCGCGCGCGCGCGTCGCCGCCGCCTTGCGCGAGCTTGGCCCCGGGTTGGGCGACATGGCGCTGCGCTGCTGCTGCTACCTGGAGGGGCTGGAGACCGCCGAACGCCGGCTGGGCTGGTCGGCGCGGTCCGGCAAGATTGTGCTGCGTATCGCCCTGATGCGGCTGCACCGCCACTACGAGGCCCAGGGCGACGCCGGAAAGATGATCGGCTGATCGTCCACGCCACAGGCATGGCCCGCCTCCGAAAAGTAACGAAAAAAGCCAGCCAGCAGGGTTTTCCCCATTGACAACCGGCAGCGCGCCGCCCACCTATGTAAATGTAAAGAACATTAACAATCGTGAAAAGGAGAGTGCGATGGGTGCCGTGGCTACTTGGCCTTCACGGGCCGAAACCTGGCTTGACGAGCATGGCAAGGGCGCGTGGATCGCAGCCATGGTGTTGGGCTTCATTCTGTTCTGGCCGATCGGGCTTGCCCTGCTGGCTTACATGATCTGGGGGAAGAATATGTTCGGAGCATCCTGCAACAACCGTCGTGCCTCAGGGGGCCGACCGCGTGTTCGCGGCTCGTCAGGGAACGCCGCCTTCGACGCCTACAAGGCGGATACGCTGAAGCGGCTGGAAGACGAACAGGCGGCTTTCGGCGCCTTTCTGGACCGACTGCGCGAGGCCAAGGACAAGGCCGAATTCGACGCCTTCATGGAAGACCGCAGTCGGCAGCGCGCCGCCGAAAGCCGGTCGGAACCCGAAGCCGGCTAGAGCTACCGCCCGTCAACGCAAGAACCCTGCCGCCCCGGCGCTGTCACGCGCCGGGGTGTCTTCGTGCCGATCAGGCCGGCACCAGCCGCGCCAGCGCCTCCAGCTTCTGCCGCGCCGCGCCTGAGGCTATCGCCGCGTGCGCCAGCGCCACACCATCCGCCACCGTCTCGGCCCTGCCGGCGACCAGCAGCGCCGCGCCTGCGTTCAGCAGCACCGCATCGCGATAGGCCGGCCGCCCTTCGCCGGCCAGAACCGCGCGCAGCGCCTCGGCATTCTGCACCGCCTCGCCACCCAGCAGATCGTCAAACGGGTGCAGCGGCAACCCGGCCTCTTCCGGGTGCAGGGTGAATTCCCGGATCGTGCCGTCATCTTCCAGCGATACCACTCGGCTGGGCGCCGCGATCGACAGCTCATCAGTCCCGTCGTCGCCATGCACCAGCCAGGCGCGTTCCGATCCCAGCGCGGCCAGCACCTCGGCCATGGGCCGGATCAGATCAGGCGAAAAAGCGCCGGAAAGCTGCCGCTTCACCCCGGCGGGGTTGGTCAGCGGCCCGAGGATGTTGAAGACCGTGCGGGTGCCCAGTTCGGCGCGCACCGGCCCCACATGCCGCATCGCCGGGTGGTGCATCGGTGCCATCATGAAGCCCAGGCCGATCTCGGCAATAGCGCGCTCCACCGTTTCCGGCCCCACCATCACGTCGATCCCTAGTGCCCCCAGCGCATCGGCGGCCCCGGATTTGGAACTGAGGTTGCGGTTGCCGTGCTTTGCTACCGTCACCCCGGCGCCGGCCACTACGAAGGCCGCGGCGGTAGAAATGTTCAGCGTGCCCTTGCCGTCGCCGCCGGTGCCGACGATGTCCATCGCCCCTTCCGGCGCCCGCACCGCCAGGCAACGCTCGCGCATCACGGCGGCGGCGGCGGCGTATTCGTCCACCGTCTCGCCGCGCGTACGCAGCGTCATCAAGAGCCCGCCCATCTGCGCCGGGGTGGCATCGCCGGCGAACAGGATGCCGAAGGCCGTTTCCGCCTCGGCGCGAGTCAGCGGGCGGTCGGCCGCGGCGGCGATCAGGGGTTTCAGGCTCATGCGGCCACCTGCGTGGTCTGGACAAAGTTCCGCAGCAGCGCGTGGCCGTGCTGCGAGGCGATGCTCTCTGGGTGGAACTGCACGCCCTCCACGGCGTGGCTGCGGTGGCGCAGGCCCATGATGGTGCCGTCTTCCAGCCAGGCGGTGATTTCCAGACAGTCGGGCAGGCTGGCGCGCTCGACGATCAGCGAGTGATAGCGCGTCGCCGAAAAGGGCGAGGGCAGGCCGGCGAACACCCCTTGCCCGCCGTGATGGATCTGGCCCAGCTTGCCATGCACGATATCGCCGGCGCGCACCACCTTGCCGCCAAAGGCCTGGCCGATGCTCTGATGGCCCAGGCAGACGCCCAGCAGGGGCACGCCCGCTTCGGTTGCGGCCATGGTCAGCGCCAGGCAGATGCCGGCGCGGTCGGGGTCGCAGGGGCCGGGGCTGAGCACGATGCCCGCTGGCTGCATGGCCAGCGCCTGTGCCACGTTCAGCGCATCGTTGCGGCGAACCACCACCTCGGCGCCCAGCTCGCCCAGGTAATGCACGATGTTCCAGGTGAAGCTGTCATAGTTGTCGATCAGCAGCAGCATGCGGGCGGGCCTTTTGCGGGGTGGCGTCGATGCCTTCTTGCCCCTCGCGCGACGCCGCGGTCAAGGGCAGCCGCGCCAGGGGCCTCGGAAAGCGGACGGGCCACGGGGCCGGTCGATGCTGCCGGTTCCCGCAACGCTCCCGCAGGCCGATGGGCAGGGGTTCCTTGACCTCGGGGCCAAAACACTGACACTTAGGCGCCGAACCCGGACACTGCCCATCGGCGGTGACACGGGCGGCATGGGCAGTTGCAACGCGACGGCAGGGCATGGGCGGATTCGCAGGCGGTTTCATCAAGGGGATTGTGGTCGGCGTGGCAGCCTTCGGGGTCGGCTTTGCGGCCCTGAGCGTGATTCTGCCGCCTGACACCGACCAGCCAACGGCCGTCCCGGCAGGCGATGCGCCACCTGACCCGCCGCCCGCTCCCCCTGCGGAAGAGCCCGGCGCAACCTTGCCGCCGCTGGCCCCGCCCCCACCCGCCGAACCGGATGACGCGGCCGCGCCTGACAACGCTGAACCGGCGCCGGTAGAACAACCGACCGCGTCGACGCCCGAAACCGCGCCACTGACAGCCGAGCCGGCACCGTCTGCGCCGGATCCGGACACCGTTTCCGCCCCGCGGGCGCCGTCAGCACCGGACTTGCCGCAGGCCGAGCTCGGCCCCGAGCGCGACCTGCCAGCCTCGGCCGCCGCCGATCCTGAAGCGGCGCCGGCGGTTCGGGCACCGGCTGCGCTGGACCGGCCAGCCTCAGAGGCAGAGGCGCCATCAGGACGCTTGCCCCGGATTGGCGAAGCCCCGCCACCTGTCGCTTCTCCCGATGACGGCAGTCCCGATGACGAGAGCACTGCCCCGGTTGCCCCGGAAGAGATGGAAGCCCTGGCAGATGCCGTTTCAGAGCCAGAGGATCCCGCACCGCTGCTGCGTCCCGGCACGGGCCTGGCGCGCGAGGTGGAGGGCGTCGTCACCGGGCGGCTGCCCAGCATTGATGCCGCCGAGCCAGAAGCCGAGGCCGAAATGCCCGCGGCCGAGGCGGAAGCGCAGGCCACCCCGGACCCGGACCCTGCAGCGGATGCCGAACAGCCTGCCCATATCCGATTTGCCGCCCCCCATGACACTGAGTCCGACCTGCCGCGCCTGTCGGTGATCCTTGTCGATACCCAGGCCGATGCCGAGGCCGAGGCCGCGATCCTGGGGCTGGGCTTTCCGGTCAGCGTGGCGCTGGATGCGGCCGATGAGGATGCACCGCGCCGGGCTGCCGCCTATCGCGAGGCCGGGCATGAAGTGATGATCCTGGCCAGCGGGCTGCCCCCCCGCGCCACCGCCTCCGATATCGAGATCACGGTTTCCGCCTGGTCGGCGGCGCTGCCGGAAGCCGTCGCCCTGCTGGATCCCTCGGGTGACGGGTTGCAGGGCAATGCCATGCTGGCGCGGCAGGTGATGCCGGCGCTGGCCGAGCGCGGCCTCGGCTTGGTGCTGCCCGGCGGCGGGCTGGGCGGCGCGCGTCAGGCGGCGCGGTCCGAGGGAGTGGTCAATGCGGTGATTTTCCGCGAAATCGACCAGGGATCGGAGAACCGCTTTACCATCCGCCGCTTCATCGACCGCGCGGTGTTCGAGGCCCAGCGGCAGGGCGGGGTTACGGTGCTGGGCCGCGCGGCGCATCCCGAGACGCTGGCGGCGCTCGAACTGTGGCGCACCGAAGGGCGGGTCGATGCGGTGACAGTGGTTCCGGCCTCGGCGCAACTGGAGTTGGACTGAACGGCAAGGGAAAAAGTCGCAGACGGCGGCGAAACCCTCGATCAGCCCTTTCCGCCGCGCCACCAATGCGCCTTGCTCGCCAGCGCGCCCTGCAATTTGGCCAGCAGCTTCAGCCCCGGCCGGCCCGCATGGCCGCCCGCCTGCCCCCCGGCCAGCCGCTCGACGATCAGCTCCGGCGGGCAGGGCTGGCCGGACAGCGGGTCCAGGTACCGCGGATAGGCGATGAGAGCGGCATGGACCAGCGCCTCCAGCGTCACCGGCGCGTGGTCACGCCGGCGGTGCGGGACTGGCGCGCGGTCGTCGGTCAGGCCCCAGCCGGCGTAGAAGGGCAGGCCCAGGCAGGTGACCGGCTTGCCACGCAACAGCGCCTCGAACCCCAGGCCCGAGGTGATGGTCCAGACCCTGTCGACAAGCGGGAAAAGGGCGCCTGCATCGATGCCGCTGACCACCAGATCGGCCAGCGCCGTGGCATCGGGCAAGGCGCCGGGGCGCAGCCCGGCCTCGACATCGGGGTGGGGTTTGTAAAGCAGCAGGGCATCGGGCTCTGCATCACGAACGGCCTGAAGAAGCCCGAGATTGGTGCGAATATCGACCGCGCCGAGCTTGATGGAGGCGTCATCCTCCACCTGGCCTGGCACCAGTATGACCGGCGCCCCGGGCCGTGCGGCGCGCAGCCGGGCGATGGCGGCTTCGGTCTCGGCGATCCCCCGGCCGATGTTGTATTTCGTCAAGCCGGCCTCGACGATGGCCGCGATCAGCGCCTGCGCCCGCGCTTCCCCGCCGGGGGGCAGGGGGCCAGCGATCAGGTGTTCCAGGCGGCTTTCGCGCGCCGGATCGTAATAGATGCCCAGATCGTCGGTCACCAGGCTGGCCGGCGGGGTCAGCGCGGCGCCAAGCCCGCGCGAGCGCAGAAAGCCGTCCTCTACCCGCCAGCCCTGAAAGCCCGGCGACACGCTGCTTGCCCAGCCGATCAGCCCGCGCCCCGTCGCGCTGGCCCGGGCCTGCGCGCGGGCTTCATCCGCCACAAAGATCAGCGGCCGTTCGCGCCCGAACATCGCTTGCAGGTGATGGCGTTTCCACAGCCGCATGCCGCAGGCGACATGGCCGTGACGGTCCTGCCGGAAGGCAGTGACCCGTGCCTCCATCTGGTCGATCACCTGTTCCAGCGTGCAGCATCGGTCGCGCAGCGGATCATACCAGACCGGATAGAGCAGCATCGCGGCGGCGAAAAGCTGGGCGCGGGTCAGGCGACGGTTGCGGCGGGGCAGGCTTGCTTCGTCATTGCTGAGCCCCCAGCCGGCATAGAAGGGCAGGCCGAAGACCCGGGGGCGGTGGCCGGCCAGAATCGCCTCGAACCCCATCTGCGAAGACACGGTATAGACGGCCGTGGCCCCCTCCAGCAGCGCCCAGGGCGACAGCGCGCCGGTCTCTGTCTGCACGCGGTCGCTGCCATGGACGGCGCCGAAATGGCCGGTCCGCGCTGGCCCCCAGCCCTTGCGGCCGGCGGTTTCGGGATGCGTGCGCAGGATCACACGGGCGCCGGGGTTTTCGTCCAGCGCGGCACTCAGCATCTCGGCAAACAGCGCTTCGCGCAGCGGGCCGCCCACCCCGCCGTGGCGCAGCGAGGCGTCGCCGCGCACCTGATCGAGGACCAGCACATAACCCGGCGGTGGGGCCGGGGCGGTGGGGTCATGGGCGTTGTATTTCGACAGATGCAGATGCTTCAGCCGGGCGATGCACAGGCGCGCGCGGTCCAGAAGCGGGGTTTCGTCCAGCGGATGGGTGGCCAGCAGCCGCTCCAGTTCCGAAGGCTGCGAGGGGTCGTAATGGGCACCTTGGCGGTCAACCAGAAGCCCCATGGCCGGCTCGCCGCCCAGCCGGCCGGGGTGGATGGACCGCAGCCACGCGTCCTCGATCCGCCACAGCGCCGCGCCGGTCCGCCGGGCCACGGCCTCGGCCCGGGCGGCGCGTGGGCTGTGGCCCCAGGCGGCAACGGCATCATCCGGGTCTGGCCAGCCGGACCGCAGCGGATGCCCGGCCAGCGCCAGAATGCGGCGGATGCGCCGGGCCTGCGCCGAGGGGCCCAGAAACCCGCCGCTATACGCATGAAGCCGCATGGCCACCCCGTGTTCTGCCTGCGTTTCCTTACAGCGCCTTGGTCATCGGGCGGGGGCCCGTGCCGGCCGGCTGTCCTGCAGGTGCCGCCGTCAGTCGCTGTCGGCAATGGAAACGGCGCTGCCGGTGGCGCTGAGCGTTCCGGTCAGGGTAGAGATCAGGCGATTCCATTGTACCGAAGAGGCTTCGGTCACATAGACGGTATCGCCGTCGCGGATCTGGAAGTCGCGCGCCAGGAACATGCCGTTGGGCGCCGTCAGGTCCAGCACATAGACAACCCGCTGGTCGCCGACCAGGGCGGTTTCGCCCAGGACCGCGCGGGCGACTTCCTCTGGCTCGTTGCGGAAGATGAACACGCCCGTCGGGTCGGCGCGGGTGGGGTCCAGTCCGCCGACCTGGGCTAGCGCCTCGATCGCCGTGATCGTCGGGGTATCGAAGGGCAGCAGCGTCTGCGCACCGGTCGCGCCCAGCACGGTGAAGCGGCGCTGGTCTTCCTGCACCAGGATGCGGTCGCCGCCGCGCAGGGCGACGTCCAGTTCCGGATGGCGAAAAAGATCTTCCAGCCAGACCCGGTCGGTATGCCGGCCGCGCGTCAGCGTGATCTGCGCGACATTGGGCGGCACCGTCACCCCGCCCGCCTGCGCGATCATAGCGGTAAGCGAGCGGGTGGGCCGGGTGATCGAATAGACCCCCTGCGCGCCCAGCCGCCCAACCAGCGAGACCGAGGCCCCGTCGCCACCGGTGCGGCTGACATAGACCTGCGGATCAGGCGTTTGTTCGTCCAGCCGGCGGGCGATGGTGGCGCGCAGCCCCTCGGGCGTCTGGCCAGCGGCACGGATGCGTCCGGCGAAGGGCACGAAGATGAACCCCTGTTCGTCGACCTGGACCTGTTCCAGCCGCGCGCCGGCGGTCTCGACCGTGGTCAACAGCCCTTCGGGCACGTTCTCGAACACCGTCACCGTGATTTCGTCGCCAACCCGGATGGTATCGCCGCCCAGAAGCCGCTGATTGCGCAGCGCATCCGAGAAGCCCAGCGCCAGCGGCACATTGGCCGCGCGCGTCACGCGGTCGCCGACGGCAACGATATAGGCGTTGCCCTCGCGCAGGACGGAGCCGGCAAAGATCTCGTTTGCAGTGGGCCCAGGGCGGGGGATGGTGCAGGCGCCAAGGCTGGCCGCAGCAACGATCAGCGCCAGCAGGCTGGCGCCGCGATAACGGGTTGCAAACACTGCTCGGGCTCCTTCCGGGTTGCCTCTGTTATTGCTGCCTGTAGCAATTTTTCAATCACGATACCGAAATCCGCCACTTTTTCCAAGCGGCTTGTTTTCGGATCCTGTCACTATATCAATTTACAAGGCGCAACTGTTGCCTTGGGGCCGCTGTCCCGTCGATCAGCGCGGTATAGGGATCCTGGGGCAGGAGCATCAGATCGACGACCTGGCGCAGCAACTGGCGCCGCCCCGCCGCCGAATAGAACCCGCCCGGCAGTTGCGAAGTTTCCAGCAGGAATTGCCGGTAATCCTTGTAGGCGCGGCGGTCCGGCCGGGTGGGGGCGGCGAAGAAGGCATCGAGCGGCTGGGTGGAGACGAATTCGGGCTTGTCATAGACCGCCTTGCCGAAGACCTTCAGTGGCATGCCGCGCCACAGCACCTGCTGGGCCGCGGTGGAATTGACCGTGACGGCCGAGCGCGCGTGGTTCAGCAGCCCCGCCAGCTTGCCGCCACGCACGAAATGCACCCGGTCGGCGATGCCGGCGCGGCGGGCGAGGCGCAGGATGTCATGCTTGACCCGGGTGCGCCCGTCCTCCAGCGGATGGGCCTTGAAGACCAGGTGGTGATGGCGCGGCGCGCCCTTTGCAAAGCCCTCGATGCAGACCGCCAGGAATTCGGTCATGGTGCGGAAGGGGCTGTGCATCTGGAAACTGCTGTCATGTTCCAGTTGCAAGAGCGCCAGGTGATACGGAAAGCCGCCGGTGCGGATGCGCCAGGTGGCCAGCCGCCGTTCCATCGCATGCAGGGGCATCGACAGCAGCCGCCGCAGATAGAGGCGGAATTCGTCGCGCACATTCAACGCCCGATGCGGGCGGAAGCCCCGGAAGCGGCGGTTGGCGAAGAGCACCCAGGCATGATAGAGCGCGCCGTAGAACACGTGCTGGCGCATGTCGCCCCAATGCGCCGGAGCATCGACGATATCGGTATCGCAGTTTTCCAGCGCGCGGCGCATGGCGTCGATACTCAGCCCCATCAGCCGCGAATTCCCGTTGGCGCCGTCGCGTTCGTAGGTCACCCACCAGGGCCGCAGGTAGCCTTCCTCGAAAACATGCACGCAGATACCGCGTCGGCGGGCCTGCGCGACGGCTTCGGCATGGATGAAGCGGGTATCGCCGTAGAGCGCCAGATCGGTGATGCGGTGGCGTTCCAGCAGGTCGGCCAGCAGGTCGGGCCAGTTTTCCTGCGCTTCGGTGAAGGGGATGAAGCCCTGCCCTGGCCAGAAGGCCTGGTCGCCACGGTTGAAGCCGACGCGCCAGACCTCGGCCCCGGCGCTGCGCAGAAGCGCGCCGAGCTGTACAAAGAACGGCCCATGCGGCCCTTGCAGGAACAGAAAACGGCGCCCCTCGCCGGTCAATCGTGCCATGCCTGTCACCCTCTGCCCGAGTGTTGCCCCGAGTGCTGCCCCGAGTGCTGCCCCGAGTGCTGTGGGGTCTGTTGCCCCTTTTCTTGCCTCTTCGACAATGTCAGATAGATCGGCAGGTATAAAGCGCGATTGCGGCCGGAATGGGGCAGGGCCGCGAAAGAGGGGCGTCATGTTCACGGGCATCATCACCGATATCGGCCGGATCGCGGCGCTGGAGCAGCGCGGCGACCTGCGCGCGCGCATTGCCACGGGCTATGACACAGGGGGGATCGATATCGGCGCCTCGATTGCCTGCGACGGGGTCTGCCTGACGGTGGTGGCGCTGGGCGATGACTGGTTCGAGGTCGACGCTTCGGCCGAGACGCTGTCGAAGACCAATCTGGGCGGCTGGGCCGAGGGGCGGCGGGTCAATCTGGAACGCGCGCTGAAGGTTGGGGACGAACTGGGCGGGCATATCGTGTCCGGCCATGTGGACGGGCAGGCCGAGGTGGTGGCGCGTCGTGATGAAGGCGACAGCACGCGGCTGCGGTTTCGCGCGCCGGCGGCACTGGCCGGGTTCATCGCGCCCAAGGGGTCGGTGGCGCTGAATGGCACCTCGCTGACGGTGAACGAGGTGGAGGGGGCCGAGTTCGGCGTCAACCTGATCGCACACACCAAGGCGGTGACGACTTGGGGCGATGTGGCGGTGGGTGACAGCATCAATCTGGAGATCGATACGCTGGCGCGTTATGTTGCGCGGCTGCGCGACTGGGCCGGGGCGGAGGCCTGACGCGGCTTTCCGGGCGCGGCGGACGCGCGTTGCAACGCGCGTGACGGGCCTTCCAAGGCCCGTGGCCCGCCCGGTGGCCTTGGGCGGCGCAAAAGCCGCGTTGTAGGCGCGATTGACGCGGCTTTCACCAGCTACTATGTCGGGTGCGCGCGGATGGCTGGACGGCCGCGGGCCGAAAGGTTCGAGGAAAGTCCGGACTCCATGAGATGACGGTGCCGGGTAACGCCCGGCGGGGGCAACCCCAGGGAAAGCGCCACAGAGATCAGACCGCCACCCGCCCGGCAACGGGCGGCGGCAAGGGTGAAACGGTGGGGTAAGAGCCCACCGCGGGCCGGGCAACCGGACCGGCACGGCAAGCCCCACCGGGAGCAATGCCGAATAGGGGCCCCGCGCGGGCTGGTCGCCACCCGCAAGGGCGCGCGATACCGCCGCAGGGATATCTCAGCCCGGGGGCCCGGGTTGGCAGCCAGACCCTGCCGGTAACGGCAGGGCCAGATGAATGGTCGTCGCGGCACTGCCTGCGGGCAGGCCGAACAGAATCCGGCTTACAGGCCATCCGCGCGCCACAATTCTGCCCCAGCCCCTTTTTACGAAACCGAAAGGTCATTCGGACACGCTTGACGCCGATGCGGGGCGTCAGGTGCCTTTGCGATTTCGGAACTGGGCGGGGTTTCCTTCATGACGCGCGCTGTTGACAAAAGCATGTTCGCGACAGCGCGGCATGTCCCGGGCCGGCGGCGTGGCGGCGATATCGGTGGGGTTGCCGGCAAACCGCGGTTGCTGGGGGGGCAGGCCGAGGCTCTGGCGCGGCGCTTGCGCGAACGCCCGGTGCATCCGGCGGTCTTTGCCGCGCTCCTGCGCAGCACCGACGCCCTGAGCATGCTGTCGTTGGGGCTGATCCTGTTTGTCCTGGCCGTGCCACAGGCAAACGGCGATCGGCTGCTGGTGCTGGCGGCGCTGGCCGGCGGGATGGTGCTGACAACATCCGCGCTGGGTGTCTTCGGGGCCTATCGGTTCAGACGCTTGCGTTCCTTCCTGCGCGGCGCGGGGCTTTTGGCCGTTGCCCTGCCCTTGGGCCTGGCACTGACCGCGGGCCTGCTGGCGCTGCTGGGGTATCCGATCCACTTGCTTGCCGACTGGTTCCTGCTCTGGGGGGCGCTGGCGGCGGGGTCGATGCTGTTGGTCCGCATGGCCATCGCCCTGCGCATCGGCCATCTGACCCGGACCGGCGCGCTGGAGCACCGCTTCGTCCTGCTGGGCGGCGGGCAGGCGCTGGTCCCGGCGATCCAGGAAATCGACAGCGAAAGGCGGGCCGGACGCCGGCTTTGCGGCTTCTTCGACGAGCGCCTGTCGGAGCGTTCGCCAGATCTGGTGAACGGGTATCACAAGCTGGGGGATCTGGACGACCTGGTGGCATTTGCCCGGTTGGCGCATATCGATACCGTGATGGTGGCGATGCCCGATGTCTCCCGCGAGCGTCTGCTGGAACTCTCCGCCCGGTTGACCGTGCTGCCGGTTGAAGTGCGCCTGCTCTGCGACGGTGCACCACCGCCCTGGCTGGCGGACAGGCAGATGGGCCGACTGGGGCGGTTGCGCACGATGACGCTGCACAAGCGGCCGGTGGATGCCTGGCAGGCGTTCCGCAAACGGGGCTTCGACATCGTTGTCGGCAGCGTCATGCTGGTGCTGCTGGCGCCGATGATGGCGGTTGTGGCGCTGGCCGTGAAGCTCGAGTCGCCCGGGCCGGTCCTGTTCCGGCAGAAGCGCCACGGCTACAACAACAAGCCGATCTGGGTGTGGAAGTTCCGTTCGATGTATGCAGACCGCTGTGACCCGACGGCGGTGGCGGCCGTGCGCCGCGTCGACGACAGGGTTACGCGGGTTGGGCGGTTCATCCGCCGCACATCGATCGACGAATTGCCGCAACTGTTCAACGTTCTGGGTGGCGAACTGTCGCTTGTCGGGCCGCGGCCGCATGCCACGGCGGCCCGCACCGGGGATATTGTCTATGACACCATCGCGGATTCCTATGCCGCCCGGCACAAGGTCAAGCCCGGCATCACCGGCTGGGCACAGATCAATGGCTGGCGGGGTGAATTGAACTCTCCGCAAAAGATCCGCGCGCGCATCGAGCATGATCTCTTCTATATCGAGCATTGGTCGCTACGGCTGGACATCCTGATCCTCTTGCGCACCCCGGCCAGCCTGATCAGCACCCGCAACGCCTATTGAGCAATTGCTGATGAGGTTGGCGCGCGGCGTGCGGAACGGTTTCGGCGCGCCCGGCGGGCGCTAGTGTTCCACGCCTGACGCAGGATTCCCAAGAGCGCTCTGCTGTGCGATATTCGGGGTATGAGACGCCCTGACATCTGCCTCTACCTTGGCCCCGCCGACCGTGCTGAACTTCAATCC
>SKNG01000320.1 GCA_007120685.1 Paracoccaceae bacterium
GAAGACCTCGGCCCCGGTATCGGCGGCGATCTGCTGCGCGCGCTCGCCCAGGACCACGCGCTCGGCCACCGCCGCGATACGTTCGCGCACCTCGGCGGGCGTGTCGCGATGCACGAACAGCCCGTTCCAGGTGGTCAACGCCAGTTCGGGGGCAAGCTCGCCCACCGTCGGCGCATCGGGCGTCAGCGGGATACGCTCGTCGGTCAGCGAGGTCAGGATGGTCAGATCGTCGAGGCAGGGCAGCACCAGCTGCAACGTGGTGTTGATCACATCGGCATCGCCCGAGGCGAGGGTGTTGCAATCGAGCGCGTCAAAGGCCGCGTCCGAACCCCATTCGAACCCCATCTGGCTGGCCAGCGCGAAGGAAACCTGCGTCGGCGTGGCGACGATGCCGAAATGGCCCAGCGACACCGCGTTCTCTTGCGCGTATTCGGCCAGTTCCGCCATCGTCGCATAGGGCGCATCGCCGGATGCCGCGATCACGAAGGGGTAGTTCAGGAAGATGCCCACCGGCTCGAACACCGGCGGGCTCAGTTCGGGAATGCCGATCTCATGGCCCACCAGCGGCACATCCAGCACAAAAGAGCCGATGGTGTAGCCATCGGGTGCTGCCGTGGCCACGTCGATGGCACCGGGGAACGGGCCGCCGCCGCCGCCGGGCCGGTTGAGCACCGAGGCCGGCACATCGTATTCCTGCTGAAATTCGTCCGCGATCAGCCGGGTCAGGATGTCTTCCAGATCCCCCGGCGGCCAGGGCACGATGAAGCTGACCGGCTGATTGGGATAATCAGCGGCGGCGCTGCCGGCGGCAAGGCCGGTGGCCAGCGCGGTGCCGGCCAGAATGGCGGCAAATCTGCGGGTGGATTTCATTTTATCGCTCTCCCTGTTGCGTCTTGCGGTCGCGTATGGTTCATCCGGACTTGTCCATCCTATTCCAGATCGACGGCCTTGCGATAGCCGCGCTGTCCGTAAAGCAGCGCGGCCGGTTCGTCGGACAGATCGACCGCACTGACCTGCCCGACGATGATGTAATGGGTCTGCCACAGCAGCGCCGTGGCCAGTTTGCAGTGAAAGGCGGCGGTGGCGCCGGCCAGTTGCGGCTGGCCGCCGGCGCCGGGCGCCCAGCCCTGCCCCTGAAAGCGCGCTGCCCGCTCGCCACGCTCGCCGCGCGTGGCAAAGCGCCCGGCCACCGCCTGCTGGCTTTCATGCAGCAGGTTGGCGCAAAACGCCTCGTTCTTCAGGATCGCCACCGCCGCCGGGCTCTGGTGGTGGATGCAGGCCAGCAGCGCCGGCGCCTCGCCATCAGCCGAGACCGAGGTCAGCGACGACACCGTCACCCCGTCGCGCCCGCCCGGCCCGTCGGTGGTGACCACGGCAACGAAGGTCGCCGCGCGGCTCATCCCTTCCAGAAAGCGGCTGCGCAGGTCCATCATGCTAACCCAGATCGAAGAAGCGTTGCAGTTCGACATCCGGCACCTTGGTGGCGAAGTCGTTGAACTGATGCTCGCGGGTGGCGGCGAACCCTTCGGTGAAATCGTCGCCCAGCCAATCGCGCGCGAAATCCGATGCCCGCAGCCGCGCGATGGCATCGGGCATCGAGCGGGCGAAGTCGCGGGCGGGCGGCTGGCCGTAGCCAGAGCCGGTCAGGGGCGCGTCGGGCTCGATCTGGCCGATGATGCCGGCAGCGCCGGCGGCCAGCGTGGCGGCGACGGTCAGATAGGGGTTGGTATCGGCGCCGGGCAGGCGGTTTTCGACCCGCATCGTGCCCGCGTCATGGCCGACGACGCGAAAGCAGGTGGTGCGGTTCTCATAGCCCCAGTTCAGCCCCGGCGGGGCAAAGGTGCCCTCGGCAAAGCGGCGATAGCTGTTGACCGTGGGCAGAAACAGCAGCGTCAGATCGCCCAGATGCGCCTGCAGGCCGCCGACGAAATGGCGCAGGGTCCGGCTGATGCCATTCTCTGCCGCTGCGTCGAAGAAAAGCGACGTGCCGTCCGCATCCTTCATGCTCATGTGAAGATGGATCGACTGGCTGTCGGCCTGATCGCTCCAGCGCGGCATGAAGGTGACCGAACGGCCTTGCCGGAGCGCCAGCGCGCGGATGAAATTCTTCAACAGCACCATCTGGTCGGCCGGCGCCACGCCCTCGCCGGCGCCGATACAGGCCTCCATGAAGCCCGGCCCGATTTCCTCGTGCATCTTGGCCAGGTCGATCCTCAGGGGCGCGCAGATACCCGCCACCGCCTCGTACCATTCGGTCTGCAACGCCTGATAGAGGATCAGGTCATGGCTGGCATGGGGCGTGGCGGTCTTCAGCCCGCGCCAGCCCTTCTCGCGCGCCGACTCCGGGGTTTCATCGAACAGCGTGTATTCCAGCTCCATCCCGTAGCGCGGCGCCAGGCCGTTTTCGGCCACCCGCGCCAGCACCGAGCGCAGGATGGCGCGGGGGCACAGCCCCCCGGCCTTGCCCGTCCAGTTCGACAGCACCAGCAGGTCATGGCCATGCCTTGCCCAGGGCAGGCGGCGGGCGCTTTCGGGGTCAAGCTGCAGCGGCTCGTCGGCAAAGGTTCCGGCCTCGTCGGTGACGCCGGGCAGGGTGAGGAAGGCATCGGTAGGGTCCAGCGCCAGTTGCGCGCGCGCCATGCCCATACCGGCAGTGACCATGCGCTTCAGGCTGTCCACCGCCACCATCTGGCCGCGCAACAGGCCGTTGGTATCGGTCATCGCCACGGTGGCGAAACGGCTATCGGGGGCGGAAAGGTAGTCTTCCAGCGTCATCTTCTGTTCCTGTTGCTGCATCGGCGCGGGCGGCGATGGCGGTTTCCAGCGCGGCCAGTTGCGGCTGCGGATCGGCGGCATAGGCGCGCAGGAAGACGCGCAGCCCGTTATGGATATACCGCGCCAGTTCCGCGCGCGAGGGCGGGCTGTCCGGCCGGTGCAGCGCCCGCGTGCGCGGGGCGGAAAGGATCAGCCCCCACAGATCCTGCGCGGCCAGTTCGGCATCGTCATAGACCAGATGCCCGGCATCGCGCTGCCCGGCCAGCCAGCGCATCATTCCGCGCAGCAACCGGTCTGGCCCGGCGGCCTGATAGGCGGCGCCGATCTTGGGGAAGCGTTGCACCTCGCCGATGATCAGCCGCGCCAGGGCCAGCATCTCGGGCGCCATGACGGTGTCGGCATAGGCCCAGGCAAAACCCAGCAGGTCATGCGCCAGCCCCTTGCCGGAGGGATGCGCGAAGGGGTCCAGCATGCGGTCGCGATGCGGCAGCAGCATGGCCTGAAAAAGCGCCTCCTTCGAGGCGAAGTACTGATACAGCGTCGGCTTGGACAGGCCCGCCTCGGCCGCCACCGCATCCATCGTAGCGCCGGAATAGCCCGCCTGCGCGAAGACCGTCAGCGCCGCCTGCAGGATGC
>SKNG01000376.1 GCA_007120685.1 Paracoccaceae bacterium
CCGGTCACCGCCCAGCCGCGCCGCAGCACGGCGGTCAGCCGGCCCACATCATGCCCCACCGCCAGCAGCGCCGGCACGATCAGCAGCACCAGCACCATGCCGAAGCCCAGCCCGTAGACCAGCGTGATCACCGTGGGTTTCAGGAACTGCGCCTGGCTGGACTGTTCGAACAGCAGCGGCGCCAGGCCCAACACTGTGGTCAGCGTGGTCAGCAGCACCGGGCGCAGCCGGTCGCAGGCGGCATCGACGATGGACGGGATCAGCCCGCGCGCGCGGGCGTATTGATCGACCGTCGTCACCAGCACGATGGAATCGTTGATGATGATCCCCGCCATGCCGATCAATCCAACAATGGTGAACATGCTCAGCGCCATGTCCCAGTTGGCATGACCCTGGATCACTCCGATCAGGCCGAAGGGAATGACCGCCATGACCACCAACGGCCGTGTCCAGCTGGAGAAGATCCAGGTCAGCACGCCGTAGATGGCCAACAGACAGGCAATCAGGCCGATAAGGGCATCGGACAGGAAGTCCTGCTCCTGCTCGGCAAGGCCCGACAGGCGGTGTTCGATGCCGAAATCCTCGGCCAGGCGCGGCAGGATGGTGCTGGCCAGCGCATCGGTCACGGCGCGGGCGCGGGCGGGATCATCCTCGGCCAGCGCGCCGGTCACGCGCACCACCTGCACGCCGTTTTCGCGCTGGATCGAGGCGAAACCCTGCCGCGTGCTGACCGTGACGATGTCGCCCAGCGGCAGCCACTGCCCCGTGGCGCTGCGCAGAAGTGTGCTGTCCAGGAAATCCGCCGCGCGCTCTGCCTCGGGCAGTTCCACGCGAATGGCGCCGGCGCGCAGACCGACGGGGAAGGTCGCAGCCTCGGTCCCGGTCAAGCGGGCGCGCAATTCCTGGGCCAGTTGATCGGTCGAAAAGCCCAGCGCGCGGCCCTGCGGGGTCAGGTCCAGCAGCATCTCTTCGCGGTCATAGGTCAGCGTGTCATCGAGGCCGGAAACTTCGGGGAAGCCCTCCAGCGCCTCGCGCAGCGCATCGGCGGCGGTGCGCAGCACATCCGGCCCGGCGCCGAACAGATCGATCGATAGCGCATCGCCCCCCGGCCCCATGCCGAAGCTGCGGAAGCTGAGTTCCTCCAGCAGCGGATGGCGGCGGATCTCGTCCTCCAGCATCGCCAGGTATTCGAAGGTCGAAAGCGGCCGGTCATCGGCATCGACCAGATCGATGCTGATGGCACCCAGTTGGTCGGCGGTGCGGTTATCGGCAATCGCCAGCCCGCGCCCGGCATTGCCGCCGATCTCGGCCAGCAGGTGCATCACCGGATCGACGCCGCGTTCATCGGCCAGCCGGGCGGACAGGGTATCTGCGGCGCGCTGGATTTCGCGCAGCATGGCCAGCGTGTCGGTGCGGGTGGCATCGGCCGACATGGCGAAATTGCCGGTAACCGAATTCTGCGCCGGGGCCACGAAGAACCGCCAGGCGACATCACCGCGGATGAACGCCGCCGCCTGCCAGGCCATCAGGAAGACCAGCGCCGCCAGCACCGCATAGCGCCCCGTCACCACCGCCTTCATCGCCGGGCGAAAGAACCGCTCGCGCAGCCAGTCGAAGCCCCGGTTGACCTGGCGCGAGGGCCAGTCATACCAGCGTTCCTTCGCCGCGCCCAGCAGCGCGTGATGCATGTGATTGGGCAGGATCAGGAAGCACTCCACCAGCGAGGCCGCCAGCACGGCGATCACCGTCCAGGGGATATCGGCGATCAGGCTGCCCATGCGCCCGCCGACCACGGTGAGCCCGGCAAAGGCGATGATCGTGGTCAGGGACGCCGCCAGCACCGGCAGCGCCATGCGGGTGGCGGCGTTCTCGGCGGCCTCGGCCGGGGCCTCGCCCAGGGATCGGAAACGGTAATCGGCGTGTTCGCCCACGACGATGGCGTCATCGACGACGATCCCGAGCGTGATGATCAGCGCGAAAAGCGAGATCATGTTGAAGCTCATGCCGGCGGCATACATGACCGCAATCGCCGCCCCCATCGCCACCGGAATGCCCAGCGCCACCCAGAAGGCGGTGCGCGCATTCAGGAACAGGAACAGCACCAGCACCACCATCGCCAGCCCCAGCGCGCCGTTGCGCAACAGCAGCTGCAAACGGCCGGATATGATCTCGGCCCGCGTGCTGACCAGGTCCATCTGCACGCCCTGCGGGGCGGTCAGCACCATTTCGTCGGCCAGGGCCTGCACCTGGCGCTGGATGGCGATGGCGTCGCCGGTCTGCGGGCGGTCCACCTGCAGCACCACGGCCCGGTCCGGGCCCAGCCAATAGGCGCGGTCCCGGTCGATGGCGCCGACGCGCACGCGGGCGATATCGGCCACCGTCAGGCTGGTGCCATCGGGCAGGCTGCGCAGGGTGATGGCGCCGATCTCTTCGGCACTGCGCCGCTCGGTGCCGGTGCGGATGCGCGCGCCGCCGCCGGCCAGATCGCCGGCCGGGTCGGCGCCGATGGTACTGGCGATGGCGCGGGAGATATCGGCCAGGCCCAGATCATGGCGCACCAGTTGCAGCGTCGGGACCTCGACGGTGATTTCGGGCGCGGCGACGCCGCGAATGGTGGTGCGGGTGATGCCCCGGTCATACAGCCGCAGCGAGAATTCATCGGCCAGCCGGGCCAGCTGATCCACCCCCACGGGGCCGGAGATGGCGACATAGGTCACCCGCTCGCCCCAGGTGGCGCGGCGGATGCGGGGTTCTTCGGCATCGTCCGGCAAGGTGGTGACCAGATCGATGGCGTCCTGCACCTCGCTTGCCGCGCGGGTCATGTCCCAGCCGGGCTCAAATTCCAGCGTGACCGTCGCCCGCCCTTCCCGCGCGCGGGCAGAGGTACCGGCCACGCCATCGACCGCCATCAGCGCGGGCTCCAGGATCTGAACGATGCCGGCATCGACATCCTCGGCCCCGGCGCCGGACCAGGTGACCTGCACGGTCACGGTATCGACCACCACATCGGGGAAGAACTGCGCATGCATGCGCGGCGCGGCAAAGACACCGGCGGCGAGCATCAGGACCAGAAGCAGGTTCGCCGCGGTGCGGTGGCGGGTGAAATAGCGGAAAAGACCGATGGCCGAGACCTTCAGCAGGGGTTTCGCGGCCATGGCCTATCCCCCACCGGGGCCGGAGCCGTTGCTACCGCGCTCACCCCCGCCCGCTTCCAGCCGCTCGATCAGCCGCGCGGGCACGTCGCCGTTTTCCAGCTGTGCGATGATGCGGTTGCGCGCGGCTTCCGGCATGCGGGCATTGGCCTGCACCTGCGCGACCAGCCGCGCGCGGCGCTCGGGGTCCAGCGAGACCATATCGGCGGCCTCGGGGATGCCGGCCTGCGCATCGCGCTGCGGGCGCACGCGGATGCC
>SKNG01000389.1 GCA_007120685.1 Paracoccaceae bacterium
CGCTGGTGGAACGGATCGCCGCGCTGCCGGCCGCCGAGCGCGCCGCCGTCGCCGACCGGCTGGAGGCCGGGTTGCAACGCCGCGGCTGGGGCGAGCGCCGCCGCTGACCGGGCGCGCCGCCATGGCGGCGCGTTGCGGGCTGGACGCCGAGGAGACAGGGGAATAGCAGATTAATTCGCCTCGTCGCACGTTGCACCGTGGCTGTCTGCGCGGTGTTTATTTCTGCTGATCGCTTCGGTCGCCGCTGGGTAACGCGCCTTGGAAGGCGCGTGCAAACGGGCTTTCGAAAGCCCGTTTCCTGGCGGTTCCCGAGGTCTTCAGGACAAACTGCTGTCACGATCACCGAGCGCGTCAGCAGAGCGCGTGCCATTCCCCATGTGTTCGCCGGTCCGAACGCGCTGCGGCACGCGGCAATATTGCTGGCCGTAACGAACCGCACACCCTGCAAGACACCGTCCCGAACATGGCGCATTTCGTCCCGCGCCGTTCCGCTTGCAACGTGCCGCCGTCTGGGGTAGCCGGGCGCGTCGCCGCTGGCCATTGGCCCGGGCGGCCAAGTCTCCGACTACCTTGCCAAAACGGAAAACAGACATGTCCCGCACGCTTCTGCCCGGCATCATTGCCATGGCCGCCATCGTGGTGGCCTCCAACATCCTCGTCCAGTTCCTGCTCGGCGATTTCCTCACCTGGGGGGCGCTGACCTATCCGCTGGCGTTTCTCGTCAATGACGTGATGAACCGCGTCTATGGCCCCGCCGCCGCCCGAAAGGTGGTATGGGTCGGCTTCGCCACCGGCGTCGCCGCCTCGCTGGTCGGCACCCAGATCATCGGTGAATTCGGCCCGCTGGTCACGCTGCGCATCGCCCTTGGCTCGGG
Organism: Paracoccaceae bacterium; assembly: GCA_007120685.1. Classification (GTDB taxonomy): domain Bacteria; phylum Pseudomonadota; class Alphaproteobacteria; order Rhodobacterales; family Rhodobacteraceae; genus Pararhodobacter. The sequence continues at coordinate 876 of SKNG01000389.1, forward strand.
CACCGCCTTTCTGGTGGCGCAGATGCTCGATGTCGTCATCTTCGACCGGTTGCGCGACCGGCGCTGGTGGAAGGCGCCGCTCGCCTCGACCCTGGTGGGCTCCACCGTCGATACCGTGCTCTTCTTCTCCATCGCCTTCGCCGCCGCCTTCACCTTCATCGAGCCGGGCAATGACGTGTCCTGGGCCAACGAGGCCACGCCACTGCTGGGCTGGGGGGTGAGCGCGCCGTTCTGGGTCAGCATGGCTTTTGCCGACTGGATGGTCAAACTGACCCTGGCGCTGCTCGCTTTGGTGCCGTTTCGGATAATCGTGCAGAAAATGACGCAACCTGTCGCATGATTTCCTTTGACAACCACAAAATCTGTGTCACCTTTGGCTCACCCGAAACATAGCGAAAGGAGGTGATCCAGTGTCGAGAGTGATATTGGAGAGAGGTGTCGGAACAGTCGGAGGGTTCGTTACCTGATGGCAGCCCTCGGTTGCTGATCCTTCGATTGGGCGATGGTTGACAGACGCTCTCAACCGACCCCATCTCCTTGAACTCGCTGGGGCCGCTCGAATCCGGGCGGCCCTTTCAATTGAACGACTTTGAAAGCGGGGACTGGCGCAAGGAACGGCAAGCATGCTCTGGGTCAATGACCGCGTGGCCCTGCAGGAATGGGAATTGAGCGAAAGCTTCAGCCGCTCTTCCGGGCCGGGCGGGCAAAATGTAAATAAGGTGTCGACGGCGGTGGAACTGCGCTTCGAAGCCGCGCGCAGCCCGTCGCTGGATGCGGCCACCAAGCGGCGGCTGGAGCGGCTGGCGGGCCGTCGATGGACCCGGGACGGGGCGGTGCTGATCCGGGTGGAAGATACCCGCAGCCAGGCCCGCAACCGCGAACTGGCGCGCGAAAGGCTGGCCGAACTGGTGGCGCGGGCGTTTCAGAAACCCCGGCCCCGGATCGCCACCGCGCCCACCCGCGCCAGCAAGCGCCGGCGGCTGGAAGCCAAGACCCGGCGTGGGGCTGTCAAGGCGGCGCGCGGGCGGGTGGATCCGGGAACCGAGTAGCGCGGCGGGACGGCGAGCAGGGAACAAGAGGGCCGGTCCTGATGATGGGGCAGGCCGGAGAGGGGCAGAAGCAGATGAAAGAGACCCCGATTCAGGCGATCCGGCGCGTGGTCGAGCCGGTGTTTCGCCGGCCGGAGCTTATCCAGTCCGCAGCGCTGTGTCTGCGCGAGGGTAAGGCCGGGCGCGAGGTGCTGATGGTGACCACCCTGCGCACTCGTCGCTGGATCCTGCCCAAGGGCTGGCCGATGAAGGGCCGCACCCTGGCCGGCGCCGCCCTGCAAGAGGCCTGGGAGGAAGCGGGCGTCGTCGGCACGGTGGAGCCTGTGCCGATCGGCTTTTTCACCTATGCCAAGGTGCGGCGCGGCGGGTTCGCGCTGTCCTGCCGGGTCGAGGTGTTCCGCGTGCATGTCTCCGACCTGCTGCGCGACTGGCCCGAGCGGCACAAACGTCGGCGCAAGTGGTTTGCGGTCGAACAGGCGGCGGAACTGGTGGACGAGCCGGAACTCAAGGCGCTGTTGGCGTCACTCTGACCGGTGGCGGGTCTTGCCCGGCCTGTCATGGCTTGCTTTCGCGGGCCGGGCTGTTGAAGCAGGGCCGCCGGGGGTCAGGCCTCTTCCGCCTCAGGCATGTGCGACGAGTGGTGTTCGACGATCTTCCATTCCCCGTCGATCTTCCGATAGACGAAGCTGAAGCGCGCGGGCACGGTCAGGCGCTTTCCGCAATCACTGAGCGCAAAGCAGTACAGGCCGGAGTGGACGGCGACATCGCCCATCACCAGGATGTTCGATTCGATGATCCTGCCGACCGGCGCCTTTTCAAGAAAATGGGCGAAGTAATCCTGAATTTCGGCATGGTTGTGGCGCACCGCGTTCGATACCGTCGGCAGCAGGATCGCATCGGGCGCGTAAAGTGCCGTCACACGCGCCGGATCGCGGCTTTTCAGCGCCTCGTTCCAGACATCGAAAAGCCGCGAAACCTCGGTTCTCTGATCCGCGGCAGGTGCGGCGGCGGTATGGCTTGGCATGACAAACGGTCTCGTGGCTTTCAGAACTGACCCGTAGTTTCACCGATCCGGGAGCAAATGTAAAGAGACACATTCCGTTAAAGGAATATAAAAGTTATCGTTAAGAGTCGTTGCAATTTGCAATGCACTGGAGCACCATCACGGTGAAGCCGGCCCTGCTGCCTGCACGGTTGCCGGCAGCGTTGCCAACGAGGACTTGATCTGGCGCAACTGGCCTTTGGGTTCAGACAGATCGGCGTTTGGGGCAAGGATATGTTAGCAAAATCCGGTGATGGTGTGTGCGGGTGAAGAAGCAGGGGTGTGTTGTGGCCATCGTCACGCAATTCAGACAGACCGAACGGGTGCTGGTCGATACCGACCGGCTTGCCGAACTGCTGCGGCGGCTGGGTGCCGCCAGGGCAGAGGCTTACATCGCCGACCGGGTGGTGGAGATTTCGGACCGGCTGGCCCGGATCGAGA
>SKNG01000388.1 GCA_007120685.1 Paracoccaceae bacterium
AGGTCGTCTTCCACAACGTCAAACAGGTCTTCGCCCTGCGCAAACAGCGGCGCCAGCCCGCCGGTGCCGATCACCTTCATCGGCTTGCCGTATTCGGCCTTGATCCGCGCGGTTATGCCCTCGATCAGCCCGGTATAGCCCCAGAAGACGCCGGACTGGATGCATTCGACGGTATTGATGCCGATCACCCTTTCCGGGCGGCTGATATCGACATGCGGCAGCGCCGCGGCGCCCATGTGCAGCGCCTCCAGACTCAGGTTGACGCCGGGCGCAATGACGCCGCCGACATAGGCGCCGTCATGGGCGACGACGTCGAAATTGGTGGCGGTGCCGAAATCGACCACCACCACATCGCCGCCGTGGCGGTCATGGGCGCCGGCGGCATTGGCCAGCCGGTCCGGGCCGGGGCGCACGCCGGCTTCCACCCGGTGCGGGACCGGCAGCAGGCATTCGGGCTTGCCCACCACCAGCGGGCGGCACTCGAAATAGCGGTCGCAGAGGACGCGCAGGTTGAACACCACCCGCGGCACGGTCGAGGCGATGACGACATCCGTGATATCCATCGGCATATCCCGCACCCGCATCAGGGTAGAGAGCCAGACATAATACTGGTCCGCCGTGCGCTGATGCTCGGTCGAGGCGCGCCAGGTTGCGATGAAGGTGCTGCCGTCCCAGAGGGAAAACACGGTGTTGGTATTGCCGCAATCGATGCACAGAAGCATGGGCGTTCTCCGGTGGCCGGGTCAGGGAAAGAAGATATCGGCGGCGGGGATGGTGCGGCGGCCGCTGTCAGTAGCCAGAATCAGCGCGCCGGTCTCGTCGATACTCTCGAAGATACCATGCTGCTCCGCGCGCATTCCCCGCGCCACCACCGGCTGGCCCAGCCGCACCACCCGCGCCAGAAAGGCCGCGCGCACCGGCGCGAAACCCTCCGCCGCGAACACCGCTTCCCAGGCCGCATGACGCGGCGCCAGCGCATCCAGCAAAGCCCCGGGCGCCACCTGCAACCCCGTCGCCGCCCGCAGACTGACCGGCGGGAAAGCCGCGCCCGGCTCGGCCGGAGGCGCCGCCATCAGGTTCACCCCGATCCCCAGCGCCAACCCGCCCTGCCCGCCGCTTTCCAGCAGGATGCCGGACAGCTTGCCGCCCTCCAAGAGCACGTCATTGGGCCATTTCAGCTTGAAGGCACCGGCCAGCCCGGTCACATCCTCCAGCGCCTCGCCCAGTGCCAGCGCCGCCAGGAAGGACCGCATCGCCAGCCGCCCGGGCGCCTCGCCCGTCCGCATCGCCAGGGTCGCGGCGAAATTCCCCGGCGGATCCACCCAGGCTCGCCCGCGCCGGCCGCGCCCGCCGGTTTGCCGCCGCGCCAGTATCCAGACCGGCCCCGCCAGCCCGGGCAGGCGCCGCAGCGCCTCGGCATTGGTGCTGTCCACTTCCTCCAGCACGAGCCGTCCCACACCTTCGGGCCAGGTCACGGCTGCCTCTTCATCTTGCCGAAAATACTCTGGGGGGTGAGCCGCGCCAGCGGCGAGGGGGGCAACGCCCCCCTGCCCCGGCCCGACACTGGCGCCACGCTCAGCGCACAAGCGCCTGCGCCGCGATCGCCGCCGCCCCGTCGATGCCGAACAGATTGATCACCCCCAGCACCATCACCGCGGCCGAGGCCAGCAGGAACACCCGCTCCACCGGCCCCATGTCGCCGTCCAGCGCCTCGCGCTCCTCGCCGAAATACATGTAGTAGACGATGCGCAGGTAATAGAAGGCGCCGATCACGCTGGCGATCACCCCGGCCACGGCCAGCCAGACCATCCCCGCGTTCACCGCCGCCGCCAGCACCGAGAACTTGGCCCAGAAACCCACCAGCGGCGGCACCCCGGCAAGGCTGAACATCAGGACCAGCAGCGCCAGCGCCGCCAGCGGCTGGGATTTCGACAGCATGTGCAACTCGTCGATGCGCACCACCTGCCGCCCATCGCGCCGCATCGACAGGATGAAGGCAAAGACGCCCACCGACATCACCACGTAGATCGCCATGTAAAGCAGCGTCGCCTGCACGCCGGCCGCCGTCCCCGCCGCCAGGCCGATCAGCGCGAAACCCATATGCGAGATCGAGGAATAGGCCATCAGCCGCTTGATGTCGGTCTGCAACAGCGCCCCGATGGCGCCGACAAAGACCGAGGCTGCGGCCAGGAAGGCGATGATCTGCGACCAGTCGCCCGGCGCGGCGCCGAAGCCATCATGCATCAGCCGCGCCAGCAGCGCCATCGCCGCCACCTTCGGCGCGGTGGCAAAGAAGGCCGTCACCGCCGTCGGTGCGCCCTGATAGACATCCGGCGTCCACATGTGGAAGGGCACCGCCGAGACCTTGAAGGCCAGCCCGGCCAGCATGAAGGCCAGCCCCATCAGAAGCCCAATGGAAAGCTGCCCGTCCTGCACAGTGGCCGCGATCCCCTCGAACCGCGTGGTGCCGGCAAAGCCATAGACCAGCGAGGCGCCATAGAGCAGCAGGCCCGAGGCGAGCGCGCCGAGGACGAAATACTTCAACCCGGCCTCGGTAGAGCGCGCACTGTCGCGCCGAAAGGCGGCCAGGATGTAGAGCGACAGCGACTGCAGTTCCAGCCCCAGGTAGAGCGTCATCAGGTCGCCGGCCGAGACCATGACCATCATCCCCACCGTGGCCAGCGCCACCAGCACCGGGTATTCGAAGCGCAACAGGTCATGGCGCTGCATGTAGCCCTGCCCCATCAGCAGCACCACGGCGCCCGAGACCAGGATCAGGATCCGGGCAAAGCGCGAGAAATAGTCATCCACCATCAGCCCGCCGAAGACCGGGCGCGGATCGCCGGTGCCGGCGCCAACCAGCACCGCCATCAGCAGCATGAAGCCCACGGTCAGCCACAGGATCAGCGGCGCGCTGCGGTCCTTGCCCGTGTAGACGCCGCCCAGAAGCGCGCCGATGGCGAAGACCGCCAGCAGGATCTCGGGCAGGGCCAGGGTCAGATCAGCCGAAGTCATTGCATCTCGCCTTTCATCAGGGCCATCGCGTCAGGGTCGCTGCGTCTGGGCCAGCGCGTTCGCCGCCTCATGCGCGGCCAGCGCGCCGTCGTATTGAACCACCAGCGCCGCCACCGAGGGGCCGATGATATCGGTGATCAGCGAGGGATAGACGCCCAGCAGGACCACCATCGCCACCAGCGGCGCGAAGAGCGCCTTTTCCCGCCGGTCCATGTCCGGCATCGCCTTCAGGCTGTCCTTGATCATCGGGCCGAAGACCACCCGGCGGTAGAGCCACAGCGCATAGCCCGCCGACAGGATCACCCCGGTCCCGGCCACCACCGCCACCCAGGTATTGACCTGGAAGACCGCCATGAAGGTCAGGAATTCGCCCACGAA
>SKNG01000075.1 GCA_007120685.1 Paracoccaceae bacterium
GCCGAGCATCTTTTGCGGCGTGCCGACGCTTTACGCCGCGCTGATCGCGCATCTGGAGGGGCAGGGGGGCACGGCGGGCGATCACGCGCTGCGCCGCTGCATTTCCGCCGGCGAGGCGCTGCCGAAGGAGGTGGGCACGCGCTGGAAGGGCTATTGGGGCGTCGATATCCTGGATGGCGTGGGGTCGACCGAGATGCTGCATATCTTCCTGTCGAATGCCGAGGGCGATGTCGAATACGGCACTTCGGGCCGTGCCGTGCCGGGATACGAATTGCGGCTGGTGGATGAGGCGGGCGCCGAGGTCGGCGTGGGCGAGGTTGGCGAGTTGCTGGTGCGCGGCCCCTCGGCTGCCGATGGCTATTGGAACAAGCGCGCCAAGACCCGCACCACCTTCGAGGGCGAATGGACCCGTACCGGCGACAAGTACGAGCGCCGCGCGGACGGGCGGCTGATCTATTGCGGGCGCACCGATGACATGTTCAAGGTCTCGGGCATCTGGGTTTCGCCTTTCGAGGTGGAACAGGCGCTGATCGATCACCCCACGGTGCTGGAGGCCGCGGTGGTGGCCGCGCGCGATGGCGATGGGCTGGAGAAGCCGAAAGCCTTCGTGGTGGCGAAGCCCGGGCAGGCGGTGGATGCAGCGGTGCTTAAGGATTTCGTCAAGGACCGGATCGGCAAGTGGAAATACCCGCGCTGGGTGGAGGTGGTGGACGACCTGCCGAAAACCGCTACCGGCAAGATCCAGCGCTTCAAGTTACGGGAGGATGTTCAGGGGGATCGCCTTTGACTTCCTTCTATCGCTCTCAGGCAGTTTCTGCGGCGTGCAGACCGACAGGGGGCGTCGTGCCGGAAACGCGCCTTGGAAGGCGCGTTCGGACGGGCTTTCGAAAGCCCGTCTTCGGCGGTGCCCCCCCAGGGTTCGGGGCGACGGACGATAGCTGCGGGAGGGGGACGTGATGGCGCTTGACTGGGCTGCGGGCAAGGGGTGGCTGACGGCCGGGGGCAAGCGGCTGGAATGGGCGGCCTGGGGGCCGGGACCGGATGCGGCGCCGACGCTGGTGCTGTTGCATGAGGGGCTGGGCTGTCTGGGCCTGTGGCGGGATTTCCCCGACAGGCTGGCGGCGACGACGGGGTTCGGGGTGTTTGCGTATTCGCGCGCGGGCTACGGCCAGTCCGACCCGGCGGACCTGCCGCGCCCGATCGACTACATGACGCGCGAGGCGGTGGCGGTGCTGCCGCAGGTGCTGGATGCCATGGGCTTCCGGCGCGGGGTGCTGATGGGGCATTCGGACGGGGCCACCATCGCGGCGGAATATGCGGGCCGCGTGGCCGATCACCGGGTGCGCGGGCTGGTGTTGATGGCGCCGCATTTCTTTACCGAACCCATGGGGTTGCAGAGCATCGTCGCAGCGCGCGAGGCATACGAGACCGGTGGGCTGCGCGAGAAGATGGCGCGCTGGCACCGGGACGCCGAGCATACTTTCCGGGGCTGGAACGATGCCTGGCTGGACCCGGCTTTTGCGGCCTTGAACGTGGCCGAGGTGATCGACTACCTGCGCGTGCCGGCGCTGGCGATCCAGGGGCGGCAGGATGAATACGGCACGCTGGCCCAGATCGAGGAGCTGGCGGCGCGATCCTATGCACCGGTCGACACGCTGATCCTGGACGACTGCCGCCATGCGCCGCATCAGGAGCAACCGGAAGCCGTGCTGGCGGCGGTGGCCGAATTCACCACCCGGCTGGAGCGGATCGAGGCCGCCGAGGTGGCGACGCGGTGAGCGCGGATCCGGCGCTGCCGCCGCATGCCTATGTGCCCGGGCAGACGCCGCGCCACCCCGAGGGGGCGTTCGACACGCTGCGCGACACGGCGCGGGCGGGGATGAGTGCCGAGGCGCTGGCTGACAGTGCGGCGTTCCGGGCGGGGCTCAAGTATCTGGAAGGCGAGTTCTTCTGGGAGGCGCATGAGGTGCTGGAGCCGGTATGGATGGCCCTGCCGGAGCGCAGCCCCGAGCGGCATCTGGTGCAGGCGCTGATCCAGTTGGCCAATGCCCGGCTGAAGGCCCGGATGAACAGGCCACGGGCGGTGGCGCGGCTGGGGGCCATCGTGGCGGGCCATCTGGGCGCCTGCCGCGCGGCGGGCGGCGGCGCGGTGGTGATGGGGCAGGCGCTGGCCGGGCTGGAGGCCGAGGCGAGACGGCTGGCCGGAGCGCGACAGGGGTGAGCGGGGCAAGGGGGCTTTCCGCCCCCTCTTGGCGCGTGCCGCGCCAATTCACCCCGGAGGATATTTGAAGAGCAAAGAGGGGCGGGAAGTCGGGCAAGCCCCGCCGTGCTCAGTCCCCGGTGCAGCCCAGGTGTTCCACCATGCGGTCCGGGCCGATGATGGTGAAGGCCACCTGATCACGTCCGAAGGTGACGGGGCCGCGCTGCGGGGCCATGACCCGGGCGGTGGCGACCAGATCGTTGCCCTCGCGCCAGCTGCGGCTGTCGGATACCCACAGGGGGCCGCCGGGGATTTCCATCACCACATGTTCGTTGTGCCCGAGCCGGGGCAGGGTGGCGCGCAGCGTCAGATCGGCGCCGCGTTCGGCCTGGGTGACGCTGCAGGTGGCGCGGCTGAGCCCCGCCTGGGCGGCGGGTTCGGCGCGGGTGGCAAGCGCCGCGCTGATCGCCGGGTCCGGCGCGCCGTTGCCGCGCACCGCCCCGCTGACCGTCAGATCCGCCGGAATGCAGGTTTCGTTGCACAGCCCGATGGTCAATTCGCCGATCAGCGCGATGGGCCGCCCCGGGCGGCGGGGTTCCAGTTCCAGCGGCAGCACCAGTTCGCGCGCGAAGCCCATGGAGCGGTAGCCGGCCTGGTCGAAGACCTCGGGCCGTGGCCAGTGGGCGGTGACACGAGCAAGGTTCTGCGAGGCCGACCAGTCCAGCACCGGGGCAATGCCGGCCTGGCCGGGGACGCGCCAGTAGGTGCGCCAGCCATCGGCCAGCCGCAGATGCAGCGCGGCCATGTGGCGGCCGTCCTCGATGCGCCAGCCCGGCCGGATCTCGGCCTGTACGATCTGCGCCAGGCTCTGCGCCATCGCCGGCGCCGTCAGCAGTGCCACCGCCATTGCCGACAGCGCACCGACAAGCGTGCGAAGCGAAGGGCGGGCGCGGCGCGCCGGGATGCGATAGTGCTCACAGGGCATGACATAAGCCATAGCAGCAGCCGCTGCCCGCGCGGAAGTCACAAAACGGCGATAGGGCGCGGCGTTCTGGGCTTTCAGCAGGCTGGCCCTTTCCTTTCGGCCATCGCCGCGCCAAACTTGCGATGGCCGGGGCAGGGCGCCGTCGCCGCCGGATGCTCTGGCCGATCACCGGATGGTGGTGGGCGGCCTGCCCGCAGTCCGTTCCGTTGGAGGCAAGGATGGATTTCGACCTGACCGGCAAGATGCTGATCTCGACCCCGGCGATGGGCGACCCGCGGTTTGCCCATAGCGTGATCCTGCTTTGCGCCCATTCGCCAAAGGGCGCGTTCGGGCTGGTGCTCAACCGGCCGATCCCGCATCTGCGGTTGGCCGAAATCCTGCGGCAACTGGATATCGCGCCTGCCGACGACCGCATCGGCGAGCGCCCGGTTCTGGCCGGTGGCCCGGTAGAGACAGCGCGGGGTTTCGTGCTGCACACCGATGACGTGCCGGGCGGCGAAGGCAGCCAGCCGCTGGAAGGGGGTCGGGTGCTGACCGCCTCGACCGACATATTGACCGGGATCGCGCGTGGGGCCGAGCCGCGGCGCTGGCTTCTGGCGCTGGGTTATGCCGGCTGGGGGGGCGGCCAGCTGGAAGAGGAGATCGCAGCCAATGCCTGGCTGACCTGCGATGCGCAGGACGAGCTGATCTTTGCCGAGGCCACGGCCGAGGCGCAGTGGCAGGCGGCGCTGCAGTCGATCGGCATCGACCCGCTGCGGCTGTCGGCGGTGGCGGGGCGGGCCTGAGCGGCGTGCAGGCGCTTTAGCACGTCAGAGGGTGGCGGGGCGGTCTTCCGGATCGGCCGGCGGGGCACACCAGTGGTCGGACATGCTGTCCGGCAGCGCCTCGGTGGTGATTCGCAACTCATTGAGCAGATCGAGCAGCAACGCCATCTTTTCGTGGCCAAAAGCGGCGTCGATTTCGCGCCGCGTGCCCTCTGACTGCACCACCAGGGTGCAGAACAGGGCCCGCCCGGACTGAGTCAGGGTGACGGTATTGCGGCGGGCATCCGCGCTGGGCACCGGCTCGATCAGCCCGCGCTCGCCGAGCGCACGCAGAATGCGGGTCAGCGAGGGCGGCAGGATCACGCAGCGCTGGCACAGCGTGCCGGCGTCCAGCGGCTCGCCATCGGCCAGTGCGCGCAGCACCCGCCATTGCGGCAGGCTCAGGTCATGAGCATCGGCGAAAGGCTTGAAGCGGCGCATCGTCACCTCGCGCGCGCGCAGCAGGGCCACGGTCAGCGACCGTTCGTAGTAATCCTTGCCCGAGGGGATGCGGTCCCGGGTAAACAGCGCGCGCGGAAAATCCGGGCCGGTGGCGGCGCAGGCGGGCGCGGATGCGGAAGGATCGATTATCGGTGTGTCCGGCACGACAGCACGATCAAGGGCGGTGCGGGGGAGGGCGGCGCGATTTGCTTTCATCCGGTAACAATCGACATGCTGCAGCGGGAAAGGCAAGTGAAAAAAGCATGGCGCGGGCGCGGCCTGCCCCTCTGGACCCTTGCCGGGGCCGGGCCTATAAGCGGCGCCATGGGCCAGGGGTGCGACATCACGCTGCGAATTACCGGCCCGGCGGGCTGACCGACGGCCCGCCGGGACGCGCCGCTGTGCATGACGGGCGCCCTGGCGGCGCCCCTTGCGCCTTTCCCTTTTCGCCTGTCTTGCCCCCGAGGATACCCATGTCCGCCGAGACACCCGATTACCGCGACACGCTTTTCCTGCCCGATACTGCCTTTCCGATGCGCGCCGGCCTGCCCGCGCGCGAGCCCGACTGGCTAGCCCGCTGGGAGCGGCTGGGTATTTACGACCGGCTGCGCGCCAAGGGCGCGGACCGCCCGTCCTTCATCCTGCATGACGGACCGCCCTACGCGAACGGGCATCTGCATATCGGCCATGCGCTGAACAAGGTGCTGAAGGATTTCATCACCCGCAGCCAGCAGATGCTGGGGCGCGACGCGCGCTATGTGCCGGGCTGGGACTGCCACGGGCTGCCCATCGAATGGAAGATCGAGGAACAGTATCGCGCGAAGGGGCTGGACAAGGACGCCGTGCCGGTGGTCGATTTCCGCCAGGAGTGTCGGCGCTTCGCCGAGGGCTGGATCGACGTGCAGCGCGAAGAGTTCAAGCGGCTGGGCGTGACCGGCAACTGGGGTGATCCCTATCTGACCATGGATTATCACGCCGAGGCGGTGATCGCCGGCGAGTTCATGAAATTCGTCATGAACGGGGCGCTTTATCAGGGATCAAAACCGGTGATGTGGTCGCCTGTGGAAAAGACCGCGCTGGCCGAGGCGGAGGTCGAATACAAGGACCACGCCAGCCATACGGTCTGGGCGAAATTCCCCGTCGTGGTTTACGGGGACGCGGCGTCGGATTTGAGTATTTTCGGCAAAATGAAGGGGCTGTCGGTGGTGATCTGGACCACGACGCCCTGGACCATCCCGCAGAACCGGGCGGTGTGTTACGGGCCGGAAATCGCCTATGGCGTCTACGAGGTGACGGGACTGGGCGAGCATGCCAAGGCCGAGGTCGGCGAGCATGTGCTGCTGGCCGATGCGCTGGCCGAGAGTTGTTTCGCGGCGGCGCGGGTAGAGGCGCGGCGGGTGCGGGATGTCGGCGCGGATGAGTTGGCCGCGCTGGTACTGGCCCATCCCCTGCGCGGGGTCGAGGGCGGCGCGGGCGAGTGGGATTTCGACGTGCCCATGCTGCCGGGCGATCATGTCACCGACGAGGCCGGCACGGGTTTCGTGCATACCGCGCCCAGCCATGGCGACGACGACTATCAGATCGGCCTGAAGCACGGGCTGGCGATGACCTTCAACGTGCTGGAGGATGGCAGCTACCGCCCTGATCTGCCGCTTTTCGGCGGCCAGCAGATCATCACGCCCGAGGGCAATGAGGGGCCGGCGAATGTCTCGGTCATCAAGGCGCTGGCCGGGGCAGGGGCGCTGTTCGCCAAGGGCAGGCTGAAGCATTCCTATCCGCATAGCTGGCGGTCCAAGGCGCCGGTGATCTATCGCAACACGCCACAGTGGTTCGCCGCCATCGACCATGAACTGGGCGACGGGATGGACGAGCATGGCCGCACGATCCGCGAGCGGGCGCTGACCTCGATCGACCGGCTGGTGACCTGGACGCCGGCCACCGGGCGCAACCGGCTTTATTCGATGATCGAGAACCGCCCGGACTGGGTGCTCAGCCGTCAGCGCGCCTGGGGCGTGCCGCTGACCTGTTTCACCAGGCGCGGCGCGCGGCCCGACGCCCCGGACTTCCTGCTGCGCGACGCCGCCGTGAATGCGCGCATTGTCGAGGCCTTCGAGGCCGAGGGCGCCGATGTCTGGTACACCGAGGGCTTCAAGGAGCGGGTGCTGGAGGGGCTGCACGACCCGGCCGAGTGGGAACAGGTGTTCGACATTCTGGATGTCTGGTTCGACAGCGGCTCGACCCACGCCTTCGTCTTGCGCGACCGCGCCGATGGCAGCCCGGACGGGATTGCGGACCTTTATCTGGAAGGCACCGACCAGCATCGCGGCTGGTTTCATTCCTCGATGCTGCAGGCCTGCGCCACCAAGGGCCGCGCGCCCTATCGCGGCGTGCTGACCCACGGATTCACGCTGGACGAGAAGGGCATGAAGATGTCCAAGTCGCTCGGCAATACCGTGGTGCCGCAGCAGGTGATCGACCAGTATGGCGCCGATATCCTGCGGCTTTGGGTAGCGCAGGCCGACTACACCGCCGATCAGCGCATCGGGCCGGAGATCCTGAAGGGGGTGGCCGACAGCTACCGGCGGCTGCGCAACACGCTGCGTTTCATGCTGGCCAATCTGAAGGACTGGGACGAGGCTGAGCGCGTGGCGCCGGTGGACATGCCGGAACTGGAGCGTTGGGTGCTGCACCGGCTGGCGGTGCTGGATGGCCAGGTGCGCGAAGGCTATGCGGCCTATGACTTCCAGGGCGTGTTCCAACGCCTTTTCACTTTTGCAACTTCCGACCTGTCATCCTTTTATTTCGACGTCCGGAAAGACGCACTTTACTGCGATGCGGCGGATAGCCTGCGGCGGCGGGCGGCGCGCACGGTGCTGGATGCGCTGTTCCATCGTCTGACAACCTGGCTGGCGCCGATGCTGGTGTTCACAATGGAGGATGTCTGGCTCGCGCACTTCCCGGGTGACGCGGAGTCGGTTCATCTGCAGGATTTCCCCGACACCCCCGCTGACTGGCAGGATGGTGCTCTGGCCGGAAAGTGGTTCGGCATCCGCGCCGCGCGCCGCGTGGTGACAGCGGCGCTGGAGGTGCAGCGGCGCGACAAGGTGATCGGCGCCAGCCTGGAGGCCGCGCCGGTGGTGCATGTGCGCGACAAGGCTGTGCTGGCGGCGCTGAAGACGGTCGATTTCGCCGATATCTGCATCACCTCGGACCTGGTGCTGACCGGCGATCCGATCCCGGCCGAGGCCTTCCGCCTGCCGGAGGTGGAGGGCGTCGGCGTGGTCTTCGAGCGCGCCGAGGGACAGAAATGCGCGCGTTGCTGGAAGATACTGCCCGATGTCGGCACGCATGCGCATCCCGGGGTCTGCCGGCGCTGCAACGATGCCCTCGGCTGACGCGCTGCGCGAGGCGATCATGGAGATCGCCAACCAACGTGGGGCGAACGCCAGCTTCTGCCCCGCCGAGCCCGCCCGCGCGCTGGCAGCCGGGGAAACCGCATGGCGGGCCCTGATGCCGGCGATAAGGCAGGCGGCGGCGGCGCTGCAGGCGGAAGGCTTGATCGAGGCCAGCCAGCGCGGCAGGCCGGTTCTGGCCAATGCCGCGCGCGGTCCGATCCGGCTGCGGCTGGCGCCGGGCCACGACAAACAGGAAGGCAATCTATGAAGCTGCGCATTCTGACCGGGTTGATCATGGGCACCTTCCTGTCGGTGCTGATTTCCGGGTCGATCACCCTGCTCAACACCGGCATCGACGCGGGCTTTCCGCTGCGCTGGCTGAAGGCCTGGGCACTGGCCTGGGCGATGGCGGTGCCACTGGCCATCCTGCTGGGTCCGCTGGCGCGGCGCTGGGCCGAGCGGCTGGCGGGGTAGGCCTCGCTAGCGCCTCGTGGCGTGGCGTCACGGTTTGAGACGCAGGCCAGAGCCCCTATGCTGCCCACCATGGACGCGCTCTTCATCGCAGAACTGAACGAACGGCTGTTTACCCATTTCACCGGTGGGCGCTGGCGGGTGCCGCTGTCGCAGCGCCATTTGCCGGTGCACCGGGCTTCGGGCGTGCGCTTCGGGCAGATCGTCTGTGCCGAGCCACCGGACGTGACCCGCGCGCTGGGCGATCTGGCACAGGCCGGCACGCCGGCACCGGGCGGGGCGATGGCGGCGGCGCTGGCGGCGCTGGCCGGGCCGCTGGCGGCGCTGCGGATGGAAGAAGGCTTCGACGACGCCCGCGTGCCGGCCCTGATCCCTGACCCGCCGCCAGGCACCGGTCCGGTGGTGCTGATGACCGCAGCCGACATGCCGCTTCTGCGGATCGGCGAGGTGCTGATCGGCCTGGCCGGGCGTGGGGTGATCTGGAAACCGGCACCCCGGGCCTCGGCCTCGGCGCATCTGCTGATGCGGCATCTGGGCCCGATGGCGGCGGGGCGGCTGGCGCTCTTGCAGGGCGATCATGCCTCGGGCGCGGCGCTGGCGGCCGAGGCGCAGGGGCAGCTTGTCTGGGCCAGCGCCGCCCCCCTGCCTTCAGGCCTCCTGTCGCGTGCCCGGACCCTCGGCTGAACTGAAAAAGGCCGCGCCCTGTCATCTTGCCAGAAATACTACGGGGGGTTCCGAGCGCCCGGAAATCGCGCCGGTGGCGCGATTTCAGTGAAGGAACGGGCGGAGCCCAATGAGGGCCGCAGGCCAGAGGGGGGCAGCGCCCCCTGCGCCGCCAAGCCTACCCGCGCGGCCAGATCGCCGGGCCGCCCATGATGCGCGGATCGGGCGTGCCGATCGCCGCCGCATCCTTTCGGTCATAGTCGAAGGCCCCCAGGATACGCTGAATGGCCGCGATGCGGGCGCGGTACTTGTCGTCGCCCAGGATCACCGTCCATGGCGCGAAGGGGAAGTCGCTGCGCTGGAAGGTCTCGGCGATGGCCGCTGTGTAGGCATCCCATTTCGCCAGCCCCTCGACATCGATGCGCGACAGTTTCCACTGCTTGAGCGGGTGGCTCTCGCGCGCCAGCATCCGGCGCAACTGTTCGGCGCGGCTGACGTTGAACCACAGCTTGATCAGATGCACGCCTTCCTGCACCAGCACCTCTTCGAAGCCGGGCAATTGCGCAAAGAAGGCCTCGCGCTGGGCAGGCGTGCAGAAGCCGAAGACATGCTCGATGACGGCGCGGTTGTACCAGCTGCGATCCATCATCACCATCTCGCCCGCAGCGGGCAGATGTTCGATATAGCGCTGGAAGAACCATTGCCGCCGCTCGCGGTCGGACGGCGCGGAAAGCGCCATCACGCGCGCGCTGCGCGGGTTCAGATTGGCGGTGACGCGGGCGATGCCACCGGACTTGCCGGCGGTGTCGCGCCCCTCGAAGATCACCACGAGGCGCTGGCCGGTGCCCTCTACCCAATGCTTGAACTTCACCAGTTCGATCTGCAGCTTCGCCAGATGATCTTCGTAATCGGGTTTGCGCATCCAGCGGTCATAGGGGTGGGCATCGGTGATGATGTCGCGCTTGCGGCCCTCCGCAATGGCTTCGCGCATGGCGTCGGTGGCCTCGTCCGCCAGGAACCGGCTGATCGCCCCGTCGAAGGGCGGCGGGAAATCGTCGGTGCTCATGCGCGCTCCTTTGTCCTGGCGCAGGCTAGGCGGCGCGGCCGGGTTTGCCAAGGGTCTTGCCCGGGCGCCCGGGGGCGGTCATGCTGATGGCATGAGCAACGCGATATCCAGCATCCGCAACCTGGGGCCGGCAATGGAAGCCGCTTGCGCGCGCGCGGGCATCCCGGATGCCGAGGCGCTGCGCCGGCTGGGCGCGGACGCGGCCTATGCGCGGCTCTTGCAGGCCGGTGAACGGCCGCATTTCATCGGCTACTATGTGCTGGTGATGGCCTTGCAGGGGCGGCCATGGAACGATGCGCGCGGGGCCGAGAAGGCGGCGCTGCGGGCGCGTTTCGATGCGCTGAAAGCCGCGCATTGCCGGGACGGGGGGCTTGCGCGGATCGAGGCGATGCTCGATGACATCGGCGTGATCGATCCCGCCCGCCGCGCGGCCCGGCCCCCGGCCGGACCCAGGCGCGGCTGAACCTCGGAGAACCGCATGCGCCTTGTCGCCCTCGGCCTGATTTGTGCGCTCGTTGCGCTGGCCGCCTGTTCCCGCAGCGCGCAGGAGCCGGCTGGACGCGCCGCTTCCGCGGGCCATGGGCTTTACCCGGGCGAGACGCCGGAACTGCGCCGCCTGATCCGCCACGCGGCGGCCGAGCATGGCATTCCCGAGAGGCTGTTGCACCGTGTCATCCAGCGCGAGAGCGACTATCGCCCGCGCGCGCGCAACGGGCCTTATTGGGGGATGATGCAGATCCTGCCCCAGACCGCGCGGACCATGGGATTTCGCGGCGAGCCCGAGCGGTTGCTCGACCCGGGGGTGAACCTGCGCTACGCCGGGCGTTATCTGCGCGGGGCATGGATGGTGGCCGATGGCGATATCGACCGGGCGGTGATGTGGTATGCGCGGGGATATTACTACGAGGCCCGCGAGCGCTGCATGCTGGTGGAGACCGGGCTGGCGCGGCGCGAGGTGGCGCGGCATTGCCGGTAGGGTGAGCAGGCGGGGGCTGCCGCCCCTGGAGACACGAGCATGCGGGGGGCTGCCGCCCCCCGCGCCCCCCGCGCCCCCCGGCCAAAGGGGGGCACGCCCCCCTTTGGAAACCCCGTGCGTATTTCAGGGCAAGAAGAAAGGGCGGTCAGCCGACGAGCTCGAGGCCGGAGAAGAAGAAGGCGATCTCGACCGAGGCGGTTTCCGGAGCGTCGGAGCCATGGACCGAGTTCTCGCCGACCGAGAGGGCGAAATCCTTGCGGATCGTGCCTTCGGCGGCATCGGCGGGGTTGGTGGCGCCCATCACCTCGCGGTTCTTGGCGATCGCGCTTTCGCCTTCCAGCACCTGCACGACCACCGGTTCCGACGCCATGAAGGTGCACAACTCGTCATAGAACGGGCGCTCGGCATGCACGGCGTAGAACTGGCCCGCCTGCGCCTTGGTCAGATGGATGCGCTTCTGGGCGATGATGCGCAGGCCCGCGTCTTCGAACTTGGCGTTGATGCGGCCGGTCAGGTTGCGGCGGGTGGCGTCGGGCTTGATGATCGACAGGGTGCGTTCGATGGCCATTTCGGTCTCCGGGTAATGTGGGCGGCATCGGGCCGCGCCATGGCCTGCGCCCCGTAGCACGGGCCGGTGACGGTGAAAAGACGCCTGCTGCGCCCCCTGGCGGACAGGGTTGGCATGGCTTGAGCGGGCCTTGACCGGGCGGCGGGCTTCGGGCAAGCGGGCGGCATGCTGGTGATTGACGATCTGGGATTTTCCATCGAGGGGCGCGCGCTGTTCGCGGGCGCCAGCGCGCGCATTCCGGCCGGGCACAAGGTGGGGCTGGTGGGGCCGAACGGCGCCGGCAAGACCACGCTTTTCCGGCTGATCCGCGGCGAGCTGACGCCCGAGACCGGGCGGATTTCCCTGCCCTCGCGCGCCCGGATCGGCGGCGTGGCGCAGGAGGTGCCGGCGGGACCGGAAAGCCTGATGGACACCGTTCTGGCCGCCGATACCGAGCGCGCCGCGCTTCTGGCCGAGGCCGAGAGCGCCACCGACCCCGCCCGCGTGGCCGATATCCAGAACCGGCTGGCCGATATCGACGCCTGGTCGGCCGAAGGGCGGGCGGCGACGATCCTGCGCGGCCTGGGCTTCACCGGTGACGAGATGGCGCGGCCCTGCGCCGATTTCTCGGGCGGCTGGCGGATGCGGGTGGCGCTGGCCGGCGTGCTGTTTGCCCAGCCGGACCTGCTGCTGCTGGACGAGCCGACGAACTACCTGGACCTGGAGGGCGCCCTGTGGCTGGAGGCCTATCTGGCGCGCTA
>SKNG01000040.1 GCA_007120685.1 Paracoccaceae bacterium
GGCATGCCGGCGCTGGAGGCGGTGGTGCTGATGACCGGCATCTTCGTGGGCGGTATCTATGGCGGCTCGGTCACGGCGATCATGGTGCGGGTGCCCGGCGCGCCGGCCAACACGATGACCATGCTCGACGGGTTCGAGATGACGCGCCAGGGCCGGCCGGAGGTGGCGCTGGGTCTGGCGACCGCGGCATCGGTCATGGGGGGGCTGATCGGCGGCGCCATGCTGATCCTCTTTGCCCCACAGCTTGCGCGCTTTTCGCTGCAGTTCCAGTCGCCGGAGATTTTCGCGCTGGTCGTCATGGCGCTGGTCGCGGTGGCCGCGGTCAGCCAGGAATCGCTGGTCAAGGGGCTGATCGCCACGGTGATCGGGCTGATGATATCGACCATCGGGATCGATATCGCTGGCGTGCCGCGCTACACGTTCGATGTATTCCGCCTGTTCACTGGCGTGCCGCTGATCCCGCTGGTGATCGGCCTTTTCGCCCTGGCCGAAGTGCTGCGCCGGCTGGAAGAGCCCTACATGCGCCCCAAACAGGTGGCCTGGATTTCCCTGCGCCGCATATTCGCCTTCGTGCCGGCCTGGCGGCAGGTGGGCTGGCGGCTGCCGGTGAAATCCTCGCTCATCGGCGCGTTGATCGGCGCCCTGCCGGGCGCGGGCGCGGCGATGGCGGCCTTCCTGGCCTATGCCGAGGCCAAGCGGTCATCCCCCCACCCGGAAGAATTCGGCACCGGCACGCCCGAAGGCATCGTGGCGCCAGAGGCGTCGAACAACGCCATGACGGGCGGCGCCTTCATCCCCATGCTGTCCTTCGGCATCCCGGGCGATGCGGTGACCGCGGTGATCCTGAGCGCGCTGGTGATCCAGGGCATCGTGCCGGGGCCGCAGCTTTTCGTGCAAGCCGGCGACCTGGTGCTGCCGCTGATGGCGGGCTTCCTGCTGGCCTATGTGGTGCTCTTGTTCGTGGGCCTGCTGATGCTGCCCTTCTTCGCCCGGCTGGCGGTTGTCGATCACGCGATCCTGTTTCCGATCATCGCCGCAGTCGCCGTGGTTGCGGCCTTCGTGGCAGAGCGCAGCGTCTTCGCCATCGCGGTGATGGTGACCATCGGGATCGGCGCCTGGCTCTTGCAGCGCAACGGGTTTTCGCTGGTTCCGGTGCTGCTGGGGGTGATCCTGGGGCCGCTGCTGGAACGGAATTTCCGCCGCGCCATGGCCATTTCGGACGGAGACCTGTCCATCTTCGTGGGGTCATGGATCGCCGTCATTCTGCTGGCCACCGCAGCGCTGATGGCGCTTTATTTCGGCTGGACCCAGTTTCGCCGAAACCGTCACAAGGAGCCAACGCCATGACCGACCGGGTGGTGCTGATAACGGGCGCGGCCAGCGGCATCGGGGCCGAGACCGCGCGCCAGATCGCCGCGCCGGATACCGCGCTGGTGCTGCATACCCGCGCGCGCCTTGACGCGCTGGAAGCACTGGCGGCAGAGCTTGCCCCCAGCACGGCGGGTTGCGCCTGCGTCACCGGCGATCTGGCCGATGCGCAGACCGCCCCGGCGCTGGCCGATGCCGCGCAAGCCCGCTTCGGCCGTCTGGACCAGGTGGTCAGCGCCGCGGGCTATGCCCGGCGCGGCGGCCTGGCCGGGACCGAGGCCGCGGATCTGGAAGCCGCCCTGCGCGCCATGACGCTGGGCACCTTCGCGCTGGCCAAGGCCACGCTGCCGCTGCTCGCCGCCTCGTCCTGCCCGCGCTTCGTGGCGGTCAGCTCCTTCGGCGCGGCCCATTACGCGCCGGATGCGCTGTACATGGCCAGCGCTGCGGCCAAGGCCGGGTTGGAATCGCTCATTCGCTCGCTGGCCGCCGAACACGCCGCGCACGGCATCGCCATCAACGCCGTGGCGCCGGGCTATACCGAAAAGGACGGCGCCCATTCCGCGCTGGACCCGGCGGCATGGGAGGCCATCACCGCCACCATTCCCATGCGCCGGCTGGGTCGGCGTGCCGAGGTCGCGGGCCTGATCGCCTTTCTGCTGGGCCCGCTTGGCGGCTATGTCACCGGCCAGGTGCTGCATGTGGACGGTGGCCTGACCGGCTGAGCCAGGGTTTCCGGCGCATCCCCGGCCCATTGCAACGGCAAATGCCGATGGCCGGCACCGCCTCGACATGGGCGCAGCAGCAGGTGCCGCCCGCCGCTCCCTGCCTCGCGGTCGACCCTGACCCAAGGCCATAGGCACGGATCAGTCCGACGCCACCACCTCGCCCCGCAATCGCCGGGCAAGATAGGCGCGGTTGAAGGCTGCATAGCCCCGCGCCGTGACGCCAAGGCGATCACGCATCAGCTGATGCAGTTCTGGCAGGCGGTGGAAGGGCACCGTGGGGGCAACGTGATGTTCGGTGTGATAGGGCATGTTCCAGGCCAGAAACCGCACGGCCCGGGTGGTGAAAGTGGTTCTTGTGTTGCAGAACATGTCGGCCACATGCGGGCAGTCCCCATGTTCCGCCAGCAGATAAAGCCGCAGCACGGGCTGGCCCAGCAGCATCGGCACCAGCCAGACCCAGACCACCACGGGCGACCAGATCAGGCTGAGCGCCAGCAGGGCATAGATCAGTGCCATCACGCGCGCCTCGCTCACAACGCGGGATCGCGCAGCAGCGGGCAGGAAGTCATCATCGGCCCGCCCTACCACCAGCCGCAGCATCACACGCAGCGCCGCGCCCCAGTAGGGCAGGCCCGAGACATGAAGCGCCCACTCAGCCGTGCTGCGGGGTTTGGGCTGCTCCAACTCGGGGTCACGGCCGGGAATGTTGGTCCAGCGGTGGTGCGCGAAGTGCAGATATCGAAACCAGATGAACGGCAGGACCAGCACCAGCCCCGCCATATGCCCGGCGACGGTATTCAGCCAGTCCGAGGCAAAGGGCGTGCGATGCGTTGCCTCATGCGCCAGGGTGAAAAGAAAAACCAAGAGCACGCCCTGCAGCGGCAACAGAAGCCACCAGCCCGGTATCTGCGCCGCGATCAGCCCGCCGCATAGCAGGATCATCCCCAGATGCCCGGCCAGATGCCGCAAACCCGCCGCATCCGAACGCCGCGTCAGATCGGCGCGCTGCGCGGGCGGCAGGGCGGCCAGCCAGTTGCGGTGATCACTGTGTTGTTGCATCTGGACCAAATCCCAGGCGTCTGCCGGATGACAGAAGCTGCGCCTGACAGGCCCGGCAGATCAAGCATTTTCGTCTGCCACGCTGCTGGAAAACATGCCCTGCCATCGCGCGGCCGCCGGGCCGCGGGACAGTCTGCCGGTTCGTGGCTTGACCATGCGGCGGTGAGACTCCTTTTCCGCAGCCCTTTGGATGCCGGGCTCCTGCGATCGAACGGCTGCCAGGCAGCTTTTCAGGGTTTCCGCCTCAACGCCGCGGATCTCGCCGCGCTTCGGGGTTGGCCGCATGCGCAGGTTTGACAAGGTCGTCCGTCACTCGGTCAAGGAAGCGCGGCAGGTCGCGCGCGGGGGTATCAGAGACGTCCGAGAGTTCAGAAGTTTCGGCCTTTTCAAGCTGCTGAGCAGGAAACCCTCTCCCAGTCCCGGCTTCAGCACTCCTGCGCGGCCCAAAGCGGCGGGCAGGGAAGCTCCAGTTCCTGCAGGATGGCGTCGGCACGGTGTCTCAGGTCCACCGCATCGGCGCGCCCGGCCCGACGGGCCAGACGTAGGCTGGCCTGGGCCTCGTCCAGCCGCAGGCCGCGGTGCGCGGCCTCGCTGCGCGCGGCTTCCCACAGTTTCACGGCTCGGCGCATGCGCCCGACCAGCGCGTCCTGATCGCCGCGGACATAAAGCGCCTTGGCTCGAACACCGGGGTATTTCGCGGCCAGTCGGTTGGCGAAGCGCAGATTCGCACGTAACGCCGGAGCCAGGACCGCCGGATCACTGCCGCGCAGGCGAAGGACCTCGATCACGTCGCACAGCATTGTCAAAGTATCCATGTTATAGACCGCCGGATTGGTCAAACTGTCGATCAGTCCGGCGGTTTCGGACAACCGCTCCAGTGCTGGGCCGTCGCGGCCTGCCGCGACAAGGGCAGTGGTCTGGCCGAGCCGCAGGCCGACTTCGAGATTCCTGTCGCCGGAATTCGCCTGCCGCTCTGCCAAGCGTTCGAAACGCTCAAGGCAGAGGTCAAGCTCGTCAAGAGCCCCAAGCAGGGTCAAGCTCTTGGACAGGGCGGACTGAGCCCAGACCTGGGCGAGGATGTTGCCACTGTCCACGGCCTGTGCCATCAGCCGGTGCTGGACATCGCGCGCTGCCGCCGCGCGGCCATCAATGCGCAGTGCATTGCCGATACTCGCCATGGCCGAACGCCAATTCTGCCACTGGCCGGTCCGTTCGCAAATCGCTGGGCAGCGTTCGAGGTAGCGCAGCGCTTCGCGCATGCTGCCGAGACTCGTCTCGAATACCCCGGCCGCCAACAGTACCCAGGACCAGGTCGGATCGTCATCTATACGCGCACATATGGCCAGCGCCCGGTCCCGATGGACAGAAGGGTTAAGCGCCCAGGGGGCCGAGAGGCCGACCATCGCCGTGGCCATGTGGGTCTTTGCCATGATCGAGCTATCCTCGCCCATGGCCTCGCACAGGTTGAGAGCCTGAAGCACGCCATAGAGCGTCTGGGCCGTCTCGCCCCACAGATAGGTGATTTCGGACATGGCGTGATAGGCCTCGGCCTTCATCACGGCCCGGGCGTGGGCCTCAAGCGGAAGCGAACCGGGGCGGATGCCGATCTTCAGGCGCAGGATTTCACGCAGGGCACCCAGCGTCGCGGCTGATGCGCTACGCGGCGCGGGCCGGCCCAGGTGGTCGATCGCGTCGCGCAGCGTGTCCACGCAGAGGCGATAGGCGCCAAGCTGCTTCTGGGCGTTGCCTTCGAGGAACAGCCAGCGCCCAAGCCGTGCCCGGTCCGGGGGCGGGTTGACCTGCGCCGCGTGATGCCGGGCGCGGGTGGTGAAGGTGACGATCTCGGCCGGGGCGTTCCCGGCCTGGGCGGCGAGGGCGGCACGTTCATACCAGTCCATCGCTCGGTGGTGTTCACCCGCCTGCGCCCAGTGATAGGCGATCAGCGGGGCGGCGCGGTCTTCGTCTTCCCGCGCCTCCAGCCAGCAGGCGGCGGCGCCGTGCAACTCGGCCTTCTGCTCTTGCACCAGCAGATCATGCGCGGTCTTCTGGATCAGCGCATGGTGAAAGCGAAACCGCGCGCCGTCAGGGCCCGAAGGCTCGATCAGGCCGGTCTTCAGGATGGCTTGCACATGGCGCCGAAGGGCGGCGTCGTCCAAACCGTCAGGCCGGATCGCGGCCAGTTGCGGCAGGTCGAAGTCGCGCCCGGCCACGGCGGCGGCCTTCAGCGTAAGCTGGGTTGCCGGATCGAGGGTCGAGATTCTGGCGGCCACTGCGCCCTCAAGCCCGTCGGGCAGTTCGATATCGGCAAGCGCCCGGTCCGCATGGGTAACGACGCAGCGGCCCCGCTGATTGCGCAGAATCCCGCGTTCGAGCAGCAGGCGCGTCAGTTCCTTGATGTATAGCGGGATGCCCTCGCAGCGCCGGTCGATCAGCAAGGCGATATCGCCCGGCACCTGGTCCACGCCCAGCACGCCGGCGGCAAGGGCGGCCGCCTCGGACCGGGTGAAGCCCGCCAGCGGAACGGCCATGGCGGCGGGGCTGTCCAGCATGGCCGTCACCTCACGCGGGAGGGCGCCGGGATCAAGCGGCCGCGACAGGATCAGCAACGCCAGTGCCGGAAGCCGGCGCCGCAATTCGGCCAGCACCTGCCAGGACAGGCTGTCGAGCCAATGCGCATCCTCGACGATCAGCAGATCGGCCCGGTCACGAAGCAACAGCGCCACCGCCTGCACCGTGGCCTCGACCGTCAGGCGGCCGCGCGTGGCGGTATCGAGCGACCGGGTCAGCGCGGTCTGAGGGATTTCGCTGTCGATCAGCGGGGCCAGCAATGGCAGGCGCGCGCGCAGGGTGTCGTCGCCGGCCGCAAGCGCATTGAGTGCCCGCAGACGGTCTGGCGCGGCATCGGGCAGCAGGGCGCGGAAAACCCCGCGCCACAGATGCAGGCTGCTGGCGCGCCGAAGCGAGTCGCCAGCCCCGATGACCACCCGCAGCCCGTTTTCGTCAATGCGCCCGCGCAGTTCGGCCAGCAGGCGCGACTTGCCCATCCCGGCATTGGATTCCACATGAATGATCGGCGCGGCGGTGCCGGGTGCGGGGGCGGCGGCAAGCTGCGCGCTGATCAGCGCCAGTTCGCGCTCTCTTCCAACGAAACCGTGCGTCTCTTGCCGCCTGGGCCTGCGCTCTGACGGATCCGCGAAAACCGGCTTCGAGTCCTTGTGCCCCTTGATCGATATCTCCTGCCTTGTGGCGAACTCGAATCGGTCCGCTGCTGCCCGCGCGGTATCGCTGTCGGCGAACAGGCGCTGCGTGCCCAGTTGCGAAAGCGCCGCTGCCCGGTTCACCGGATCGCCGACCAGGCTGTATTGCGCCACCCCTCGCCCACCGATCAGCCCCGCAAAGACCTTGCCGCTGGCGAGCCCCAGTGAACAGCCCAAGCCATGCGCCTGGAACAGCTTCAGCAGCGTCTGGCCTGCCATGACGGCGCGGGCGGCATCGTCTTCATGGGTGTTGCCCGCCAGGCCCCAGGCGCAGATGGCGGTCAGGCCCTTGTCGTCACGCATCAATTGCAAAAGCACGCCCTCGGCGGCTTCGACCTCGGCCCCGAGTGCCGAAAAGACCTGCTCCATGCGCCTTGCCGCGCCGGGCATCGCGGCGCTCAGCCCGGTGATCGAGGCGAACATTACCGTGGCGCTGCGGAACTCGGCCAGCCAGCGCCGCTCGGTCTGGGCCAGCATGTCGGTCAGCCAGCGCGGGACATAGGCACCGACCGGCAGTCTAGGCAGGTCCGGCAGGGCATGGGCAATCGAAACCGGCGGGGCCGCGATGGTGGTCACCACCCGGCAGGCGCCACGATCATACCCGCCCGAGGCAAGGCCCAGCCGCGCATGGGTAACCACCGGAATCGCCACCTCGCCCGGCTTGGCCAGAGTGCCGAACCCGGCAAGTCCTTCCAGCACCGGGCCGGCAAGGTGCAGCTGCCGCAGGTCCCGGCCCAGAGCCACATCCGCCATCCAGACCGGGCCGCAGTCCAGATTCACCTTCAGCCGCACCGGCGCCAGCTCAGGATCGCGCAGGCCGCGAAGGGCTGCCTGCAAGGCAAGCCCGCAGGCCAGGGCGCGCGCGGTAACGGTGGCATCGGTCGCGGCTGCGGTCACGGGCCAGATCGCGATCATGGCATCGCCGGCATAGCCGGTGATGCAGCCGCCATGGGTCTCGACGATCAGGGCCACCCGGTCCGACAGACCATTCAGGAAACGCTCCAGATCCTCGGCGCTGCGGGCGTCATTATCCACCATCGTTGCGCTGATCCGCGAGAACCCCGAAAGGTCCGCCAGCATGACAACCGCGTCCTGCAGCGTTCCCTGCCGGGCCGCCTCGCCCGCAAGCGCCAGTCGTTGGCAATGGTAGGCCGAAAGGAAACTCGCGCTTTCGGCGCCACCCATTGCCGCCACGCTCATGGCATGGCTCCACACGGGACGCGCCCCTGGATGCGCCCCTGGATGCGCCCCTGGGGCCGCGCGGCGCGGCCGCTCACCCCCGCATGCCGCGACCCGGCTCTTGCGCAAATGGCTGCCATGCCCCCCTCCGCAGGATCAGCGAGCTTCGCCCACGCGCTCTCTTGCTGTCAAGCCGGGCGGCTCTTGGCTCTTGGCTCATGGCGCCAGCGCGATGGCAAGCACGGCGAGCATGGCCAGATAGGTCAGCTGGTGCAGGGCCTGATCAAGGCCAAGCCAGTGCCAATAGGCCGGATCGTTCTCGTCGATGCCAGACCGGGTGACGATGCGCACCTTAAACCAGTCGATGTGATAGTGCGCCGCGATCTCGGCCAGCACCAGAGACACGAACAGTAGCGGCGCCCACGGCGCCACCGCGGCCAGCACCACAAGGCTCAGCCCCCCGTGCAGCCCGGCATGGGCCAGCCCGCCGGGGTGCCCGTAGCGCCCCTTGTTGGTCACCATCCATTGCGATTGCCAGTGAAAATCGGCCAGGTAATGCTTGATCTGAAACAGTACCAGCGCCGCCAGAACCATCGCCACGCTCATGCTTTGCGCCCGTTCATGGATGACAACTGCTGGTTGGCCCGCATCAGCTTTCGCCCGGTGTCGCGGCTCATGCCGTTTTCCAGCAGGATGCGGAAATCAGAGTCGCGTTCCGACAGCCGGCGCAACGCCGCGCCCGAGATCACGAAGAGCCGCGCCCCGCTCTCGACCGCCACCTGCGCCGAGGCGGGGCCTTCGGCCAGCACGTTCATCTCTCCCAGCAGCCCGGAATCGGCCATGCCGATCACATGGCTGCCCGAGGTGATCCGGACCTTCCCCGCCGACAGGTAGTAGAGGTTGCTCACCGGTTCTCCATCGGCCAGCAGGACAGCGCCGTCTTCGGCATCGATCCAGTTGCCCTGATCCAGCAGCCGCCGCGCCATCGCCGCAGGCATCCCGGGAAAGGCGTTCTCGCGCAAAGCCTGCTCTTCGGCATTGAAATGAACGCGCCGGTCAAGCCAGAACAGCCGCAGGATGCCCAGAATGCTGATCAGCACCCAGGCGGCCTGAATGATCGCCGAGGACAGGTTGAACGCCACCGTCAGGCTGAGCAGCACAAGGCTGGCTGCGCAAAGGTTCAGGATCGCATAGCTGTAGCTGCTGCCGCGCAACCGGCCCGCCTGAAGCAGCGCATAGGCACCCAGATACAGCACGACGCCGGCCAGCCCGGCCGTGTTGAGCAGCTGATCGGTGGTGAACCCGCCCATGCTTCCCCTCTCGGTCAGATTCGGGCTAGCAGGGCCGCATCGGTCGCGCAAAGAAAATGTGCAGCAGCGGTGCAGGTTTCGACCAGAGCCCGAGCAAACCGAACCGCCCGAACCGCGCCTGACAGACCTCGCCAATGCGGGCACCGGTTGGCATCCTGGTCCGGCGGCCGTTGGTGGCGTGCTTGTCTTCGGCCGCGCCCAGCACCTTGCCCAGCGCACAGAATGTCTCCTGCGGCAGTGACCGCTCGCGCCCGGTCTCTACGTGTCTCCTGAACCCCTGGTGCCCCCCTTCGGACTTGACCAACGCCGTGGCGACTGCGACCCTGTTTCAAACGTTCACGCGGCGTCCACGCCCTGGCAGCAGATCGGACCGCGCCGATTTGCCAGCCAGGGCTTTTTCGTCACATCGACTGCAGGTTCAGAAAGCTGGAACAGGAGGTCAGAGGCGCGTGGCGCGACGGGGTATCGAAATCGGGCTGCTGTTCTCACGCTCGGGCGTCTATGCGCAGATCGCGCGGGCAGGGCCGGCGGGCGCCTTGCGCGCGATTGCGGCCGTCACTGCCGACCCGTCGTCGCTGGATATCGAGCGGACCCCGGTGGATCGTGACCCGCAGGGCAATGTTGGTCTGTATGGCCCGTTTTGCACCGAAATCCTGCGCGACACTAAGGCGCGCCATGTGATCGGCACCGCCACCTCCTGGAGCCGGAAAGAGGTGATCCCCGTGCTGGAACGCGCGGGCGGGACGCTCTGGTATCCCTGCCCCTATGAGGGACACGAAGCCTCGGACCGGGTGGTCTGTACCCGTGCCTGCCCCAATCAGCACCTGCTCCCGCTCTTCGACTGGGTAGTGCAGCGGCACGGTGCGTGGGCCAGCATGGTCAGTTACAACATCGCCTGGGGATGGAAGATGAGCCGCATCGCCCATGACCTGATCGCCGAGGCCGGGGGCAACGCGCTGTCGCAACGCTACCTGCCGCTGGGCGACACGGATATGGACCGTCTGGTGCAGGAGATCGCCGCCACACGCCCGCAATTCGTGCTCAATTCGCTGGCCGGCGCGCCCTCTGATGCCTTCTTGGCGGCGCTGGCCAGGCGGGACCCGGCCTTTACCCCGGATCGCTGCCCCGTCCTGTCCTGCAACCTGACCGAACGCGAGCCTGACGCCATGGGCCCCGCCGCCAAGAGCGTGATTTCGGCTGGGCCCTGTTTCGCGGGCCAAGAGGGACCGGGTGTCTGGGCGGACCTGCCGGCGGGGGGGGGTCTCGTCTTCGTTC
This sequence comes from Paracoccaceae bacterium, assembly GCA_007120685.1. Classification (GTDB taxonomy): domain Bacteria; phylum Pseudomonadota; class Alphaproteobacteria; order Rhodobacterales; family Rhodobacteraceae; genus Pararhodobacter. Next base: position 10,174 of record SKNG01000040.1, read on the forward strand.
AAGGAGGCGGCATGGCGCGCGGTGATGACACTGGCGCGGCTTCTGACCCACCGCCCGGGCACCGGGCACCGCGCCGATGCCGCTGATCGTCCTGACCGGGTCAGAAGCGCCGGGCCGCGTCGCCGGGGCAATGGCACAGGGCGCCCGTGGGCAAATCCTCAAACCCTTGGGCGATGGCGGGGTCTTCAGTGCGCTTCTGATCGCGCGGCAGGTCTTCAAGCAGCGCGCCGCCCAACGCATCGTCGCCCATGGCCGCGACCCGGCAGAGGACCCGGCGCCACCGGATGCGGCGGCGCCCCGTCACTACCGTCGCCGAGCGGCCCAATCATCAAACCGAAGAGGGAATCATGTGCAAAGCCTGTGACCACACCATTCACGCCGCCCAGCATCATTTCGGCTGGGACAATTCCATTGAACCCGTGCTGCGCGCCGAACCCGGCCAGACGATTCTGTTTCACTGCAAGGACAGTTCGGCCGGGCAACTGGGTGCGGATTCCACCGTGGCGGATGTCGCGGCGCTGGATTTTTCCAGGATCAACCCCGTTTCCGGGCCGGTCTGGGTGGAAGGGGCCGAACCGGGCGACGCGCTGAAGATCACGCTGGACAGCTTCACCCCCCAGCCGCGCAACGGTGCCGGTTTCGGCTGGACCGCCAATATCCCCGGCTTCGGCCTGCTGGCCGATCAGTTCACCGATCCCGCGCTGCATGTCTGGAAATATGACCACAACACGCTGGCACCCGCGCTCTTTGGCGCCGAGGGGCGCGTCCCGCTCAAGCCCTTTGCCGGAACGATCGGCAATGCCCTGGCCGAACCGGGCAACCATTCGGTGGTGCCTCCGCGGCGCGTCGGCGGCAACATGGATATCCGGGATCTGTCCGCCGGCACCACGCTCTACCTGCCAGTCGAGGTCGCGGGTGCGCTGTTCTCCGTCGGCGACACGCATGCCGCCCAGGGCGACGGCGAGGTCTGCGGCACCGCCATCGAAAGCCCGATGGATGTGGTGCTGACCCTGGATCTGGTGAAAGAGGCCAATCTGAAACTGCCGCGCTTCACCACCCCCGGCCCGGTCACCCGGCATCTGGATGCCAAGGGATACGAGGTCACCACCGGGATCGGCCCCGACCTGATGGCCGCGGCGCGCGATGCCGTGTCCGGCATGATCGACCTTCTTTGCGCCACGCGGCAGATGGCGGCGGTGGATGCCTATATGCTGGCCTCTACCTGCGGCGACCTGCGGATTTCGGAAATCGTGGATCAGCCGAACTGGATCGTGTCTTTCTATTTCCCGCGCTGCGTCTTCGAATAAGCGCCATTGAACCGCCGCCGTGCCCAACAGACGGGCGATCCACCACCTTGCTGCCGGTGTTCGTGATTGCCCGCTTGACCTGGCCCGCCCGCCTGCGGAACTGTCACCCGGATGTCGGCGAAGTCCGACCCGGCACCCGAGCCCTCGTTTCGCCTGCGCCGTTTCACGGCAGCGCGGAACAAGGGCTCTTGCTTTTTGGGGCCATCCAACAGGCCCTTTCGGCAGGGCAACGCCGGGATCGGATACCGAAGAGTGAACCCGTGACGACGGACCGCGCCTCACCACCTTCTGCCACAGCACCGCCGGTGCTGCAGGTGCGCGATCTGGTGACCGGATTCACTACCGACGAAGCGCGCCTGCGGGCCGTGGATGGGGTCAGCTTCGACCTGCATGCGGGCCAGACGCTGGCGGTGGTGGGGAAGCGGGTCCGGCAAGACCACCGCCGGGCGGTCGATCCTGCGCCTGATCAAGCCTGCCTCGGGGCGGATGCGATCGATGGCGCCGATCTGCTGGCGCTGAACGCGACCGTGCGGCGCGCCATGCGGTGGCGGATGCAGATCATCATTCAGGACCCCTTCGCCAGCCTGAACCCGCACGTGAGCGTCGGCGCGATCATCGCCGAGGGCATGATGCTGCATGGCATCGGCCGGAACGCCCGGGACCGGCGCGAGCGTGTCGGTGAAGTCATAGAATTGCTGGAAATTGTGGAGGGGCGCTGCCCTACTGGGAGGTGACATCACCACCTATGCCGGTTGCCGCCGGCGCCAGCGAGGGAGCACCCCATGAACAGGAGAA
>SKNG01000373.1 GCA_007120685.1 Paracoccaceae bacterium
ACATGAGCCGCACCGCCACAAGAAAGATCGGCGATGCCGAGGTTACCATTCTGACCGACGGCGGCATCAGCTTCGGCGCCGATCTGTTTCCCGGCACCACGCAGCAGACCATCGACGCGCTGCTGTCCGCCGCCGGCAAGACCGAGATAGAGACCAATTTCAACGCCGTGCTGATCCGCAATGGCGGACGCACCATCCTGGCCGATGCCGGCCCGCGCGATCTGTTCGGCCCCAGTTGCGGCTTCCTGCCCGAGGCGCTGAAGGAAGCCGGCGCCAGCGCCGATCAGGTCGATCTGCTGTTTGCCACCCATCTGCACCCCGACCATATCGCCGGCATGATCACGGCCGAAGGCGCGGCGGTGTTTCCCAATGCCGAACTCGCCGTCCCCCGGGCCGATCATGCCTTCTGGTCGGATGCCGCACAGACCGATGCGGCAAGCGAGACGATCGCGCAATGGGGGCAACTGGCGCGCGCGGTGCTGGGTGCCTACTGCGACCGGCTGCGGATCCTGGACGATGCGGGCGAGGTCGCGCCGGGGCTGCATCTGCTGGCCCTGCCCGGTCACACACCGGGCCACAGCGGCTGGCGGCTGGCCTCGGGCGATGCGCAACTGATCCATGTCGGCGATATCGTCCACGCCCCGGCGCTGCAGGTGGCGGACCCGGAAATCTCCATCGCTTTCGACATGGATGCCGCGGCGGCGCGGGCCGCGCGCAAACGGCTGCTGGATGAACTGGCCAGCGACGGCGCGCTGTTCACCGGCGGGCATTTCCTGCACCCGGCCTTTCACCGCGTCGAGCGGCAGAGCGGCGGCTACCGGCTGGCGCAACCCTGAGCGCGCCGCTTAGCGGAAAGCGGCGCAGGGGTCTTCACGCGATTGCGGGTCGGTGACGATCCAATGGTCGAAGGGTGCGTCCGGGCCGGGATCGGCCTCCAGCATGGCAAGCGACAGCACCCGCAGGTCCGGCGCCGCCACCGCCAGCTTGCGCGGTACACCCATGTCCCGGCGCGCGTGGCCCGCGCCGGTGATCACCGCCACCGGCCCGCCAGTCTGTTCCAGCGCCTGTATCACCTGGGCGGCCAGGGCGCCGTCGCGCAGGCGCTGGGCGTCCACCATGCCGGGCAACAGATGCGCGGGCAGCGCATCGCAATGCGCAGCTGCCTGCAGGGCTTCGCGCATCGCCTGATCCGCGGTTGTCAGCGCCTCTGACAGGCCGAACGTGCCGGCCGGGTAGGCAAACAGGTCTTCGAAGACGGCCGGCAGAGGCTCTTCAAACACCCGGCGTGCCTGCTCACGGGTCACTTCGGCGCCCAGATGCACGGCATTTGGCGCGGCCAGCATGATCGGATGGTAAAAGTCGAAATCAGGCCACCCGCTGCCTTGCCAGTCTACAGCCCTTGCCACCGCATCGGCCTGTGTCAGGTCCTCGGGCAACCGCGCCGCCTGCTCTGGCGTCAGCATTTCCCAGACGATCGCGGCGGGGGAAAGCCCCGCGACAGCGCGGGCCTGCAACTGGTGATGGGTGGGGTTGCCATGCACCTCGCCCAGCAGCACAATCTCTGCTTCGGGCAAATCGTCCAGAAAGTCAGGCGGTATGGGGCCGGCTGCCGCCATCGGAGCGAAGGCGACAGCCGCAGCAACGGCGAGGCTGCGCAGGCGTATCATGCCAGAAGCTGATGCACCTCGCGCGATTGCGATTCCAGCGAGCGGCGCATCTTGCCAAAAGCTGCCGCCTCGATCTGGCGTATCCGCTCCTTCGACAGACCCAGTTCCTCGCCCAGTGCCTCCAGCGTGCGCGGCTCCTCGCGCAACTTGCGCTCGGAGACGATGTAACGCTCTCGCTCGCTCAAGGCGCCCAGCGCGGCCGCCAGCCATCCGCGCAGCGCGGCCCGGTCATGTTCCAGTTCGACACGCTCGGACGCCTGATCGCCTTCGTCCTCTATGGTCTCGATCCATTCGCGCCCGTCCTCGTCGCTGGATTGCTGGGCGTTCAGCGACAGATCGGACCCCGAAAGCCGGCCTTGCATCATCTCCACATCCGCCAGCGGCACGCCGATCTGCTGGGCGATCCGTTCGCGCAGCTGGTAGCCGTCCAGCGTCTCGCCCATCTCGCGCGCCTCACGCTCAAGCTGGGCCTGCACACGGCGCATGTTGAAGAAAAGCGCCTTCTGGCTGGAGGTGGAGCCGGTGCGCACCATCGACCAGTTGCGCATCACATAGTCCTGGATCGAAGCCTTGATCCACCACACTGCATAGGTGGAAAACCGCACGCCCCGGTCGGGGTCGAACTTGTCGGCGGCCTTCATCAGGCCCAGACCTGCCTCCTGGATCAGGTCACTCATCGGCGCGCCATAGTGGCGGAATTTCGACGCCATGCTGATCGCCAGTCGCATGTAGGCGGTGATCAGTCGGTGCAGCGCCTGTTCGTCGCGCTGGTCGCGCCAGGCATAGGCCAGTTGCAATTCGGTCTCGGCATCAAGAAGCTCGGCGCGCATGGCTTTGCGCGAGAACTGCCGCATTTCCATTCCATCCAGTGCCATGTCTTTTCTCCCGTTGTGCCATGGATACGCCACAAGTCCGGAAACGGTTCATTGACGATTTCGGAAAATTGCGTCATCGGCGCGGGAAAGGGGGCGAAGATGTCGTATGAACTGCTTCTGGGCGATCGCGCCTATTCCAGCTGGTCCCTGCGCGGCTGGCTGCTGTTCGACGCCTTCGGGCTGCGCGCCGATACCCGCGTCGCCGCGCTGAACTGCGACGAATTCCCGCAGGCGCTGGCCGGTTTCGCGCCCGCCCGCACAGTGCCGGCCCTGCGCCTGCCCGAGGGGGTGGTGGTGGCCGACAGCCTGGCCATGGCCGAGGAACTGGCCAGCCGCCACCCGGAAGCCGCCCACTGGCCCGCCGATCCTGCAGCCCGGGCCGTGGCCCGGGCGCTGGCGGCCGAGATGCATGCCAGCTTCGCCCCCCTGCGCAACCATTGCCCGATGAACCTGCGCGTCAGCTACAGCGACTGCGCCCCGCCCCAGCCAGTGCTGGACGATCTGGCGCGGCTGGAACGCCTGTGGGCCTGGGCACGTCAGACCACCGGCAGCCCGGGGCCGTGGCTCTGCGGCGCCTATTCGGTGGCCGATGCCTTCTTCGCGCCCGTGGCGGCGCGGATCGCCGGCTACAACCTGCCGGTGGACGCGGCGGCGCAGGCCTATGTGGATGCCCATCTGGCGCATGGCCCCTTCCGGCGCTGGCGGGCGATGGCGCTGGTCGCCGGGCCGGATCAGCGTGTCTATCGCCGCGACTGGCCGCAGCGCCCCTGGCCCGGCCCCGCGCCGCTGCCGGCCGAACCCTGCGAGGGGCCTTCGGTGAACACCGCCTGCCCCTATTCCGGCCTGCCCGTCACGCATTTCCTGCGCCTGACGGAGAAGGGGCAGGTGCTGGGCTTCTGCAATGCCTTCTGCCGCGACAAGACCCTTGCCGACCCGGAAGCCTGGCCGCAGGCGATGGCGCTACTGAAGGCGTGACAAGGCCCAGGCGGCGGCCTCGGCGACCACAGGGTCGGGGTCATCCAGCAACGCCTGCGCGGCAGGGCGCAGCGCGGGTTTGCCGGAATTGCCGATGGCATAAAGCACGTTGCGCACGAACCGATTGCGCCCGATCCGCTTGATCGGCGAGCCGGCGAACCGGGCGCGGAATCCGGCATCGTCCAGCGCCGCGAGTTCCGCCAGATCAGGAGCGGGCAATCCGCGTCCGGGCGCGTATTTCGCCTCATGCGCGGTCCGGGCGAACTTGTTCCAGGGGCAAACCGCCAGGCAGTCGTCGCAGCCATAGATGCGGTTGCCCATCAAGGGCCGCAACTCGGGGTCCACCGGCCCCTTGTGCTCGATCGTCAGATAAGAGATGCAGCGCCGCGCGTCCAGTTGGAAGGGCGCGGGAAAGGCCCGCGTGGGGCAGATGTCCAGACAGGCGGTGCAGGAGCCGCAATGCTCGGCCTCCGGCACATCGGGCGGCAGGTCCAGCGTGGTGAACAGCGCGCCCAGAAAGAACCAGTTGCCCAGATCCCGGCTCAGCAGATTGGTGTGCTTGCCCTGCCAGCCCAGCCCGGCGGCCTGCGCCAGCGGCTTCTCCATCACCGGGGCGGTATCGACGAAGACCTTGATCTCGCCCCCCGCATGCCCGATCAGCCAGCGCCCCAGCCGCTTCAGCCGCTTCTTGACCACATCGTGATAGTCCCGTCCCTGCGCATAGGCCGATACCAGCCCCCGCCCGCGTTCCTCCAGCAGTGCCAACGGGTCATGCGCCGGCGTGTAAAGCTCGGCCAGCATGACCACGGCGCGCGCCTCTGGCCACAGCGCCGCCGGATCGCCCCGCCAGCCCATTCGCTCGGCCATCCAGCCCATCTGCCCGTGCCGCCCGGCCTCGACAAAATCGCGTAACCGCACCGGGGCTTCGGGTATGGCATCGGGCCGGGCCACGCCAATGCCGTCAAAACCCTCGGCAAGGGCCCGATCCCGCAGGCCAGCTTTCAGCGCCGCAACATCCATACCGCCATGCATAGCCACCACATGCCGCCCGGCAAGCCCTCTCTTTGCTCTTCAAATATCCTCGGGGGGTGAATTCGGCGCAGCCGAAGAGGGGGGCAGACAGCCCCCCTGCCCCACCCACGACCGCAGAATACCTGCAACGACCGGGCGTGCCGGCTCAACCGCCCGCGACGCCCCGGGGCCCGGCAAGGCGACCCTGCCGGCGCGCCGACGCCGGCACCGCATGGTGGTCCAGATGCAGCGCCGCCAGATCGCGCGCGTGGCGGGCCTGGGTTGGGTCGCCGCTCACCTGCGCGGCCACGATCGCCCCGTCGATCAGCACCGTGAAATGCCGCGCCGTCAGGCCGGGGTCGGCCACCCCCGCCGCCGCCGCCTGGGCCGTGATCCAGCCATTCAGATGCACCTTGTGCGCTTCAACCAGCGTGCGGATGCGTGCGTTTTTCGCGTCGAACTCGCCCACCGCATTGATGAAAGGGCAGCCGAAGAAACCCGGATCGGCAAACCACTTCTGCAGCACGTCAAAGACCGCCAGCAACCGGGCGCGCGCATCGCCCTGCACCGCGCCGATCTCGGCAAAGAACCAGCCGCGCCAGGCCGCGCCCTCGCGTTCCAGCACCGCCTCGATCAGCCCGTCCTTGGATACGAAATGTTTGTAGAGCGATGTCTTCGCCGTACCCGCCCGGCGCACGATGGCATCCACCCCGGTGGCCTGGAACCCGTAATGGCAGAACAGCCAGGACGCCGCCGACAGCAGCCGCTCGCGCGTGCTGTCCTCGTATCGCGCCGAGCAAAGCGTGCCGGCGCCGCGCGCCAGATCGTCCGCATCGGGGTCGACACTGCCGGGCGCCGGGTCCAGGGGCGGTTCAAGGGTCATGGGTGGCCTCGCTTCTTGCCGACCGACGCTAGAAGAACGCAGCCGCCAACGCCAGAGCAAGGGCTGGGATGGCCGCACTCAATAGCATACAGACCTGTATCATTTCTTCCTGCATTGTAAAGCCACCTTTCCCGGCCTGGGACATGCGCCGGACGATTCGCCTCTCCGGGGCCGCTGCCGCCCCACCAAGACATCCGAAACGGCCCCTTGAATGCTACAGGAACTATAAAACGCCCGGAATCGCACCGCTGAGCGCGAATCGGCGCAAATAAATCGGGCAGTTTTGCATGCGCAGCGAAAAAGCCCCGCCGCCGCGACACAAGGAGTCGACAACGCGGCGCCAGCTCGCCACGTTCGATACAGATCGGTATCCAAAACAAGGCCAATCGTCATGGCGCAGACCGCCCATACCTCACCGGCATCCCGACGTCCGGCCCTTGGCAGACTGGCGCTTTCGCTGATTCGGCGCGCCGACCCCACGCCGGCGGTGGCGCTCCGACCACTTCCCGCCGCGGCGCCGGCGCCGGACCGGACGCAGGATGAAACCAGCCGGCAAGGGTCTCATCGGTCCAGCCCCCGGGCGCGCGGTGCGCATGTCCAGATCGAGGCGCTGAGCCATCGCTATCGCGGGATGAAGGCACCTTGCCTGACCGATATCGACCTGACTGTCACCCCCGGGCAGATCGTGGCGCTGGTTGGCCGGTCGGGCTGTGGCAAGTCGACGCTCCTGCATCTGATCGCCGGGCTTATGCAACCGGCCCAGGGCGGCGTCTTCATCGACGGCAACCGCGTCCGGCAGGCTTCGCCGCGCTGGGTGATGATGTTTCAGGCGCCTTCGCTGTTTCCCTGGATGACCGTCACCCAGAATGCCGCGCTGGGCCTGCGCTTTGCCGGCAGGGCGGGCGAGATCGCGAAGCGCGTGCCAACGCTGTTGGAGATGGTGGAACTGACCCCCTATGCGCAGCGCAACGTGCAGGACCTGTCCGGCGGGCAGCAGCAGCGCGTGGCGCTGGCCCGCTCGCTGGCCACGGAACCGGAACTCTTGCTGCTGGACGAGCCGTTTTCCGCGCTCGACGCCTTCACCCGCGCCAGCCTGCAGCGCGACGTGCGCCGCATTACCCGGGAACTGGGCCTGACCGTGGTGCTGGTGACCCATGACATCACCGAGGCCGCGCTGATGGCCGACCGCGCCATCGTCATGGCGCCAGAGCCGGGCCGCGTGGTGGCCGACACGCCGTTGAACCCGGGTCTGAGCCCTGACGACCCACGCCGCCGGGACTGTCCGCAGTTCGAGGCCGGGCGCGCCCGCCTGGCCGAGATTTTCGAAACCCTTGCCGGGCGCTGAGCCCCCGCTGCCACAGGAGAAGACCCGATGAAGAAGGAAGACCTGCGCAAGGCCGAACTGGACTGGGCGCGCAGCGCCTATGAGGGGGACTTCACCCGCCGCGGCGCGCTGAGCATGTTCGCGCAGGGCGGGCTGTTTGCGGGCCTTTCGGGGCTGCTGGCCAGCCTGCCGCAGATGTCCTACGCGCAAAGCGACGAGGTGGTGCGCATCGGTTATCTGCCGATCACCGATGCCACCGCGCTGCTGGTCGCCCATGCCGAAGGCTATTTCCAGGACGAGGGACTGGAGGTCGCCGACCCGACGCTGATCCGCGGCTGGGCGCCGCTGATAGAAGGGTTCGTGGCCGACCGGTTCAATCTGGTCCATTTCCTGAATCCGATCCCCATCTGGATGCGATACAACAACAACTTCCCCGTGAAGGTGCTGGCCTGGGCGCATACCAACGGCTCTGGCGTGGTGGTGGGCGAACACACCGACATCACCGATTTCGCCGGGCTGGGCGGCAAGCAGGTGGCCATCCCCTTCTGGTATTCGATGCACAACATCGTGCTGCAGTTCGCCCTGCGGGAATCCGGCATCACGCCGGTGATTCAGGACCAGTCGGCACCGCTGGCGCCCAATGAATGCAACCTGATGGTCATGCAGCCGCCGGAAATGCCGCCGGCGCTGGCTGCCCGATCGATCGACGCCTATATCGTGGCCGAGCCTTTCAACGCGCTGGGCGAGGTGATGGCCGGCGCGCGGATGCTGCGCTTTACCGGCGATATCTGGAAGAACCACCCCTGCTGCGTCGTCGCCACGCATGAAGAGGCGATCACGGCGCGGCCGGAATGGGTGCAGGCCGTCACCAACGCCGTGGTGCGCGGCGCCATCACTGCCTCGCAGAACAAGGCCGAGGTGGCCGAGATGATCAGCCGCGACGGGCGCGGCTACCTGCCCGCCCCGGCCGAGGTGGTGCGCCGCGCCATGACCTATATCGACAGCGACGACTATCGCGCGTCCGGCGCGCTGTCGCATCCGGAATGGGAAACCGGGCGCATCGATTTCCAGCCCTGGCCCTACCCCACCGCCGACGCGCTGACCGTGACCTATCTGCGTGACACGGTGGTCACCGGCGATGCCGGCTTCCTGAACGATCTGGACCCCGCCTTCGTGTCCGAGGATCTGGTCGACCGCCGCTTCGTACGCAACGCCGTCGAACGCTTCCCCGAATGGCTGAACGATCCCTCGGTCAACCCCGGCGATCCGTTCAACCGTGAAGAGGTGCTGTCGCTGTGACCGACGCCACGCTGCATGATGTGAGTGACGAGGACGCCGCAGCCCGGCGCGCCCATGCGCTTTCCTGGCTGCACAGCCTCGGCATCGGCCTGCTGGGCATGGGGCTGCTTTTGGCGCTCTGGGCGCTGGGTGGCTGGTGGATCGCCAACACGCCCGGCATGCGCGCCTTTTCCCAGCTTGCCCCCGGCCCCACGCTGGAACGGCTGTGGCAGATGGCCCAGCGGGGCGAGATCTGGTCGATGTCCTGGCCCAGCCTCTACCGGGTGGGCTGGGGTCTGGCGCTGGCCATCGCCATCGGAGTGCCGATGGGCATCCTGATTGGCCGGCTGGGATGGCTGCGGGATCTGACCAACGCGCCCTTCCAGTTCCTGCGCATGATCTCGCCGCTGTCCTGGATGCCGGTGGCGGTGATGGCGTTTGCCACCTGGGACGGCGCGATCATCTTCCTGATCACCGTGGCTGCCGTTTGGCCGATCATGTTCGCCACTGCCGCCGGGGTGCGCCGCATCGACCCGGCCTGGCTGAAGGTCTCGCGCAACCTGGGTGCCAACCCGTTCCACCAGCTTTTCTACGTCATCCTGCCCGCCATCGCCCAGGACATCCTGACCGGCATCCGCCTGGCGCTGGGCATTGCCTGGGTGGTGCTGGTCCCGGCCGAGTTCCTGGGCGTCTCCTCGGGCCTGGGATTTGCCATCAACGATGCGCGCGACAGCCTGGACTATGCCCGCCTCGGCGCCGTGGTGATCGTCATCGGCGTCATCGGCTACGCGCTCGACATGCTGTGCATGCTGGCCATCAAACGCTTCAGCTGGCTGCGCAGCGAAACCTGAACCCAAACCCAATCAAACGGAGGAATGATCCATGGGTGAACCCGCAACCGCACTGACAGGGTGCCTCGCGCCGATCGACAAGACCGGCCTGGAAGGGCTGATCGCCAAGGGCAAGGAAAACCCGCAGGCCATCAAGACCCTGACCTGCAAGACCGTGGCCGAGGGCCGCTTTCGCCACGCCAACTACATCCGCGACTTGCCGCCCTATATCGTCGACGAGCCCCCCGGGCTTCTGGGCGACGACACCGCGCCGAACCCGTCCGAGGCCTCGCTGGCCGCCCTGGGTTCCTGCGTCTGCGTGGGCCTGCACGCCAATGCCGTGCATCGCGGCATCACCGTGCAGAAGCTGGAGATCGAGATGGAGGCGGATCTGAACATCACCGCCGTCTGGGGCACGGGCGATCAGTCCGAAAAGCCCGTGGGCTTCACCGACGTCCGCATGAAGGTGACGATGGAGGCCGATGCGCCACAGTCGGAAATCGACGAACTGATCGCGCATGTCGCCAAGTGGTCGCCGGTGTTCAACACCTTCTCGCGCCCGGTGAACATGGAAATCACCGCCGCCTGACCGCCTGCCCCGGCCGGCCCGTGTGGGGCGCGGCCGGGGTGTCTACCCTGCTGCCAATCCAAGAGGACAGACCCATGCCCGACGACCTCGCCCTTGCCCCGGCCGCGCCCGCGCGCGCCGCGCATCCCGGCACCGACCGGGCGTTCGCCTCCCTGCCCGACCCCGCCACGATCCTGGCGCAGGTCGATACGATTTCCGCCCGCGATCTGGTGCCCCTGGTGCGCGCCATTGATGCCGAAGGGCTCTATCCCGAAGACGTCATGCGCGCCTATGGTGCCGCCGGCGCCTATATCCGCCACCTGCCCGCCCCCGGCGGCGTGATGGATCTGGACACCACCATCGCCGCGATGACCCGGGCCGGGCGCGAGTGCCTGTCCACCGCCTTCTGCATGTGGTGCCAGTCGGCGCTGGGCTGGTATATCTACAACTCCGACAATGCCGGGTTGCACGAGACCCTGGGCCCGCAGGTGGCCAGCGGCGCCGTGCTGGGCGGCACCGGCCTGTCGAACCCCATGAAGACGCTCTTCGGCATCGAGACGATGAAGCTGAAGGCGACGCCGGTGGACGGCGGCTATACCCTGCGCGGCTCGCTGCCCTGGGTCAGCAACATCGGCCCCGACGCCTGGTTCGCCGTCATCGCCGAGATCCCGGAAGGCGAGCGCGCCGGGCAGCGCGTGATGATGCTGCTGCACGGCTCGGGCGCGGGGGTGAAGCTGGCCGCGAACGACCATTTCGTGGCGCTGGAAGGCACCCGCACCTTCAGCGTGCAGTGCCGCGATGCCTTCGTGCCCTCGGCCCAGGTGCTGGCCGATCCGATCAACGCCTATGTGCCGAAGATCCGCGCGGGCTTCATCCTGCTGCAATCCGGCATGGCTTTCGGCATGATCGAGGGCTGCATCGCGCTGATGGAACAGGTGCGGGGGCCGCTGGGCCACGTCAATCAGCATCTGCCCGACCAGCCCGAGCATTTCGCCGAGAAGCTGGACGCGCTGAAGGCCGAAGTCGCCGAACTGACCAAGACGCCCTATGACCTGTCCGACGGCTACTTTGCCCGGGTGATCCGCGCCCGTCTGGCCGCCGGCGATCTGGCGGTGAATGCCGCGCATAACGCCATGCTGCATTGCGGGGCGCGCGGCTATGTCACCCATGGCGCCGCCCAGCGCCGCCTGCGCGAAAGCTATTTCTGCGCCATCGTCACCCCGGCCACCAAACAGCTGCGCAAGATGCTGGCCGATATGGGCGAGACCGCCTGACCGACCAACGGGCTGGCCGATCGCTCGGCCGGCCGCCACCCCGGGGAGGAGGATTAGGGAGGAGTGTGAGGGAGGAGCAACCTCAACACTGACAGGGAAAGGCACCCAACCATGACCAAGGCACTGATTACCCCCGAAGACCTGCAGGCGATGTCGGATGTCGTCATCATCGACACCCGCGCGCCCGAGGCCTATGCCGCCGGCCATATCCCCGGCGCGGTGAACCTGCACGAGATCTTCACCTTCCTCGCCACCTCCGACCCCGAGGGGATTTCGGAAATGACCCAGAAATTCGCCGATGCCTTTGGCGCGGCAGGCCTGTCCGGCAAGGAAACGGCGGTGATCTATGAAGGCTCGATGAACACGGGCTTTGGCCAGTCCTGCCGGGGCTATTTCCTGCTGGATTTCCTGGGCTATCCGAAAAAGGCCGTGCTGGATGGCGGGGTCGAGGCCTGGCAGGCCGCCGGCCTGCCGCTCGATACCGCGCCGGTCACGCCCAGCCCCGCCGCCTTCCCGCTTGATCCCGCCGGCGCCTCGGTGCTGCTGACGCGCGACGACATGCTGGCGGCGCTGGATACGGGCACGGCGGCGATCCTGGATGTGCGCGACGTCGATGAATGGATCGCCGAAAGTTCCTCGCCCTATGGCAAGGATTTCTGCCCCCGCAAGGGCCGCATCCCCGGCGCGCGCTGGATCGAATGGTACCGGCTGATGAAGCCCACGCCCGATGGCATGCGCCTGAAGGCGCCCGACGAGGTGCTGGCCGAACTGGCCACGGTCGGCATCACCAGGGACATGCCGGTCTATCTTTACTGCTTCAAGGGTGCGCGCGCCTCGAACAGCTATCTGGCGCTGAAACAGGCCGGGCTGGCCGATGTGCGAATCTATTTCGGCAGCTGGAACGAATGGTCGCGCGATCCCGCGCTGCCGATCGAGGAAGGCCGCCCCTACGCCGCCTGACCAACCCCCATCCCAACCCCGGAGGAATGATGATGAAACATGCCACGATTGCCGAGCCGATGATGACCAAGGACGATGTCGCCGCCATGGTGCTGGCCGCCAAGAAGCGGCTGGGCCTGAGCTGGGCCGAGATCGCCGAAAAGACCGGCCTTTCGCCCGTCTTCACCCATTCCGGGGCGCTGGGGATGAACTCCATGCCCGAGGACGCGGCGAAGAAGCTGGTCGCCGCGCTGGACCTGCCGGAAGAGGCGGTCTCGGTGCTCATGGAATACCCCACCAAGGTCTGGGAACAGGCCGTGCCCACCGATCCCTGCATCTACCGCCTCTATGAAATCGTCGGCGTCTACGGCCCGACGATGAAGGCGCTGATTCAGGAGGAATTCGGCGACGGCATCATGTCGGCCATTGATTTCGACATGTACATTACCCGTGTCGAACACCCCAAGGGCGACCGGGTGAAGGTGGAAATGACCGGCAAGTTCCTGAAATACAACAGCTGGTAAGCGTCATACGAGATCCGGTTGATTGGCTCGGGTCGCATGCGCAATGGCGAAGAACGGGCTTTCGAAAGCCCGTTCGCACGCGCCTTCGAAGGCGCGTCACCCCGCCCCCCGCGCCTGCCGAAGCGA
>SKNG01000386.1 GCA_007120685.1 Paracoccaceae bacterium
AGCCTTCCTCATAGGTGCTGGTCTCTTCCGACGCCCATGTGATTTCCGGGTTGACCAGCACCATCGGTTGCGGCGGCGCGTCTTCCTCCCTCACGCAATCCATCACGAACAGCCGGGCCTGCGCGCCCACTTGCGGCGCGGCCAGGCCGATGCCGGGCGCGTCATACATGGTGGCCAGCATGTCATCGGCCAGCAGCCGGATCTCGTCGGTGATGGCGGGCACCGGCGGGCAGACCTTCTTCAGCCGCGGGTCAGGGTGAAAGACGAGGGGGCGCACAGACATGGCCGATGATGTAGGCGATGCGCCGGCAAAGCGCAATCTGGCAGGAATGTCGCTTGCAGGCCGGGAAATGTCGTATTTTGCCATTGCGCGAAGGGAGTGCTACTTCTGTAGCCCCGAACAAAGCTGGAGGTGCCCATGGCGCAGCAAAAATCCTTCCTCAAAGGCGTCTACTCGGTCGGCGATGGTCAGTCGATGCGGCGTTATTACGACGACTGGGCCGAGAGCTATGACCAGGAACTGACCGCGAATGACTATCGCACCCCGCAGCGCTGCGCCGAGGCCCTGACGCGCCATGCCAGCGACCTGCGCGCGCCGGTTCTGGATTTCGCCTGCGGCACCGGGCTTTCCGGCGTGGCGCTGCGCGAGGCGGGTTTTGCCTGCATCGACGGCACCGATATCTCGCCCGGCATGCTGGCGCGTGCGCGCGCAACCGGTGTCTACCGGCACCTGTTGCAGGCCGACCCGGATCAGCCGCTTGATCTGCGCGATTATGGCTATGGCGCGATCGTCGCCTCTGGCGCCATCGGCACGGGCGCGGCCCCGGCGGATTGTCTGGACTGGGCCATCGACAGCCTGGCGCCGGGCGGGCTGTTCGTGGTCTCGCTGAACGACCACACGCGGGAGGACCCGGATTTCGAGGGCCGACTTACCCGCGCCGTGGAGGCCGGAAAGGCAACCATGCTGGAGGCCGAGGACGGCGCGCATCTGCCCGGCCTCGATCTGCGCGCGCGGGTCTATGTGCTGCGCCGCGCCTGACCGCATGCCCCGGTAACGGATTGGCGCGCGTCGGGGCTTGATAACCACCCCGTCCGGCGCGACTGTGGCGCATTCCGTGGACAGGGCAGGGACAGCACATGGATTTCGACCAGATCATCGACCGCCGCGGCACGCATTCCATGAAATGGGACATGATGCAGGCCCGCTTTGGCGTCTCGCCGGAGGATGGCTTGCCGATGTGGGTGGCGGACATGGATTTCCGCCCGCCCGCCTGCGTCCAACAGGCGCTGGAGGCGATGCTGGCGCATGGCGTCTACGGGTATTTTGGCGACGATACCGCCTATCTGGACGCGATCCGTTGGTGGATGCAGACGCGGCATGGCTGGGCGGTTGAACCGGGCTGGATCAACACCACCCATGGCCTGGTCAATGGCACCGCGCTCTGCGTGCATACCTACACCGACCCAGGCGACGGCGTGGTGCTGTTTACCCCGGTCTATCATGCCTTTGCCAAGGTGATTCGCGCCGCCGGCCGGCAGGTGGTGGAATGCCCGCTGGTTGACCGCGACGGGCGCATGACGATGGATTTCGCCGCCTATGATTCGCTGATGACGAGGCGCGAGCGGATGGTGATCCTGTGCTCGCCCCATAACCCCGGCGGGCAGGTCTGGACGGCCGAAGAACTGCAGGGCGCGGCCGATTTCGCCGCGCGGCATGGCATGGTGCTGGTCTCGGACGAGATCCACCATGATCTGGTCATGCCCGGCCATCGCCATCTGGCGATGCCGGTGGCGGTGCCCGATAGCCTGGACCGGCTGGTGATGCTGACGGCCACCACCAAAAGCTTCAACCTGGCCGGCGGGCTGACCGGCAATGTGATCATCCCCGATGACGGGTTGCGCGCCCGGTTCCAGGCCACGCTGGCGGGTCTGGGCATTTCCGGCAACGCCTTCGGCAAGACCATGGCCACCGCCGCCTACAGCCCCGAGGGCGCGGCATGGATCGATGCGCTGATGGTCTATCTGGACGGCAACCGACGCCTGTTCGAGGAAGGGGTTGGCGCCATCCCCGGCCTGTCGGTCACGCCGCTGCAGGCGACCTATCTGGAATGGGTGGATTTCGCCGGCACCGGCATGAGCATGGACGAGGCCCGCCGCCGGGTGGAGCGCGAGGCGCGAATCGCCGTCAACCACGGGCCGGATTTCGGCAAGGGCGGCGAGAGCTTCCTGCGCTTCAACATCGCCACGCCGCGCGCCCGGGTCGAACAGGCGGTGGCGCGTCTACGGGCAGCCTTTGCCGATCTGCAATAGCCGGCCCTGCGGGCACGTCGCGATGGCGTGACAAGCGGCCCGGCGCGGGCTACAGCATGGGACGCGCCCCGGCGCCCTGGCCGGGCGGGCTGTGCACGGGCGAAACGGGCAGGCATGAACCAGGCAGAGGACAGCGGCTTTCGGGCATGGCGCGCCCGCGTTGCCGACCGGCACGCCCGGTGGCGAGTGCGCGGGGCCCCGCCGCCCGCGGGCTTCACCCTGCCGCCGGACCCCGCGCTGCCGGGTTTTTTCGCGCTGGGCAGGCAATTGGCGGCGGGCAACTTCGCCCTCGCCGGCCACCGGATCGAGGCGCCTGATCCCTGGGCCGTCCCGCCCCCCTCGCCGGCATTCGCCGAGGCGCTGCACGGGTTTGGCTGGCTGGACCATCTGGGCGCCGTGGGCGACCGCCCCGCGCGCCAGGCCGCGCAGGCGCTGGTCGATGGCTGGATCGCCCGGCACGGCACCGGCCGGCGCGGCGCGGCGGGCTGGCGGGCCGATCTGTGCGGGCGGCGGATGGTGCGATGGGTGGATCAGGGGCTGATGCTGACCGCCGGGCGCGATGCCGCCGCGCTGGCGCCGCTGTTGGCCGCGATGGGCCGGCAGATGGCCTTTCTGCAACGCCGCTGGCAAGCCGCCCCCCCGGGGTTGCCCCGCGTCGAGGCGATGGCGGGCTGGCTGTTGGGCGCGCTGATGCTGCAGGGGATGGAGCGCCATATCGTTCCCGCCACCCGCGCCCTGGCCCAGGTCTGCACGCGCGAGATCGACGCAGAGGGCGCCATCGCCAGCCGCAACCCCGAGGAACTGGCCGAAATCCTGGTGCTGCTGGTTCGTTTACGGCAGGCTTTCACCGCGCTTGACCGGCGCGGCCCGCCGGTGCTGCTGGAAACCGCGGCCCGGGTGGCCGGGGTGCTGCGCAAGCTGCGCCATGTCGATGGCGGGCTGGCCCGGTTTCACGGCGGCGGGCGCGGCGCCGAGGGGCGGCTGGAAAAGGCGCTGGCCGAAGCCGGCGTGATACCACAGCGCCGACGCCACCGGCTGGCCCGGGCCTGGGACGCGGGGTTGCA
>SKNG01000259.1 GCA_007120685.1 Paracoccaceae bacterium
GCCCGGTCTCGATCACCGCGTCCATGGCGACGCGCATGTTTTCCACCCAGTTGAGCGAATCGAAGACGCGGAAGACATCGACCCCGGTATCGGCGGCCTGACGCACGAAGAACTGCACCACATTGTCGGGGTAATTGGTGTAGCCCACCCCGTTCGACGCGCGCAGGAGCATCTGCGTCAGGATGGTCGGCATCCGCGCGCGCAGGTCGCGCAGCCGCTGCCAGGGGCATTCCTGCAGGAAGCGATAGGCCACGTCAAAGGTCGCGCCCCCCCAGCATTCGACGCTGAAGAGACCTGGCAGGTTTGCGGCATAAGCCGGGGCCACGCGGATCATGTCGATCGACCGCATGCGGGTGGCCAGGAGCGACTGATGGGCGTCGCGCATGGTGGTGTCGGTGATCAGCAGCCGGTCCTGCGCCTTCATCCAGTCCGCCACGCCCTTGGCGCCCAGATCCTGCAGCAGGGTGCGGGTGCCGGGTGGCGGCGTGTCGGCCAGCAGCGCCGGGGGTCTGGGCGCGCGGGGCTGGGCGGCGGGGCGCGGGCGGCCGGCGGTTTCGGGGTGGCCGTTGACGGTGATGTCGGCCAGATAGGTCAGGATCTTCGTGGCCCGGTCCCGGCGGCTGGTGAAGCTGAACAGTTCCGGCGTGGTGTCGATGAAGCGGGTGGTATAGTCATCCGACAGGAAGACCGGGTGCTTCAGCAGGTTTTCCACGAAGGCGATATTGGTGCTGACGCCGCGGATGCGGAATTCGCGCAGCGCCCGGTCCATCCGTGCGATCGCTTCCTCCGGGGTTGGCGCCCAGGCGGTCAGCTTCACCAGCAGCGAGTCGTAATAGCGGGTGATCACCCCGCCGGAATAGGCCGTGCCGCCGTCCAGCCGGATGCCCATGCCATGCGCCTCGCGGAACGCCGTGATGCGGCCGTAGTCCGGGATGAAGTTGTTGAGCGGGTCCTCGGTGGTGATGCGGGTCTGCAGGGCATGGCCCGAAAGCGTGATCTCTTCCTGCCGGGCCTTGCCCGTGGCCTCTGACAAGGGCGCCCCTTCGGCCACGCGGATCTGGGCGCGCACGATGTCGATGCCGGTCACCTCCTCGGTGACCGTGTGTTCGACCTGGATGCGGGGGTTGACCTCGATGAAGTAGAAGGCGCCGGTTTCCATATCCATAAGGAATTCGACTGTGCCGGCATTCTGATAGCCCACCGCACGGCCGATCTTCAGCGCCAGATCGCAGACCTCGGCGCGCTGGGCCTCGGTCAGATAGGGGGCGGGGGCGCGTTCGACGACCTTCTGGTTGCGCCGCTGCACGGTGCAGTCGCGTTCATAAAGGTGGTAAAGCCCGCCGTGATGATCACCCAGCAACTGCACCTCGACATGGCGCGCGCGGGTGATCATCTTTTCCAGATACCCCTCGCCATTGCCAAAGGCGGCCTCGGCCTCGCGCCGGCCTTCGCGGATGCGGGTCTCCAGCTCATCCACGCTGTCGATGGCGCGCATGCCGCGCCCGCCGCCGCCATGGCTGGCCTTCAGCATCAGCGGATAGCCGATTTCCTCGGCCTCGGCGCGGATCGCATCCATGTCCTCGCCCAGCACATCCGTCGCTGGGATCACCGGCACGCCGGCCTTTATCGCCACCCGCCGGGCGCTGGCCTTGTCGCCCAGCGCGCGCATCGTCTCGGCGCGCGGGCCGATGAAGGTGATACCGGCATCCGTGCAGGCATCGACCAGCGCCGGGTTCTCGCTGAGCAGGCCATAGCCGGGGTGGATGGCATCGGCGCCGGCTTCGCGCGCGGCGCGGATGATCTCGGGGATCGACAGATAGGCCGCCACCGGGCCCAGCCCCTCGCCGATGCGATAGGCCTCGTCGGCCTTGAACCGGTGCAGGCTCAGCTTGTCCTCTTCGGCATAGACCGCGACGGTGCGCTTGCCCATCTCGTTGGCCGCCCGCATGACGCGAATGGCAATCTCGCCGCGATTGGCGATCAGGATCTTGTGGAAATCGGCCATGATCGTTCCCGTTCGGAAAATGCTGCTTCTTCCATAGGGGTGGTTGCATCCCCTGGTAAAGCCCCGTCGGTCGTGCGTTTTCCCCGTCGAGTTTTAAGCCGTTGTTCATTTCGGCGCTACAGGATGACCGGGTGCAATAACCCAAGGGCTTGGGATGCTGCATCGAATCGTTTATCTCAGCGCCTCTCGCGCGCTGCTCGACCCGCCAGCGGTGGAGGCGTTGCTCGCGGTGTCACGGCGCAATAATGCCGAACGGGGCATCACCGGGCTGATGCTATACCATGACGGCAGTTTCCTGCAGGTGATCGAAGGGCCGAAGGCGCAGGTGCAGGCACTCTATGCCCGCATCGCGGCGGATCCGCGCCACTGCCAGGTGATCGAGATGGTGTCTGGCCCGGCCGAAAGCCGCGCCTTTCCGGACTGGCAGATGGGATTTCTGGATGTCGACGCGCTGGACCCGGCGCGGCGCGAAGGCGCGGTGTCGCTGATGCGCATGGCGCAAACAGGGCCGGGCCAGGCCGTGGATCCGGTTGTTGGCGGGCTTCTACGCAGCTTTCTGCGCAGCTTTCGTGACCTGCAGGGCGTTGGCTACGCCTCCTGAGGCAATGCCCTGCCCACAGCGGCCGGGCGCGTCAGGCCAAGCTGGTGCATGTTGGCAATCAGATCCTCGCGCAGGATATGATGCAGATGCGCGGGGCCCTGTTCTGGCCCAAGTGCGGCCAGCGCATCGTGCCAGGCCCGGCCCAGCATGACGAAATCCGCCCCGCGCGCGATCAACCGCAGGATATCCAGGCCCCCATCCACCCCGCCATCGGCGATCAGCGGCAGGCCGGGTACCGCGGCGCGAATGGCGGGCAGGACATCGGCCACCGCCGGGCAGCCGTCGAACTGGCGCCCGGCGTGGTTCGACACCCAGACGGCGTTCACCCCCTCGGCCTGCGCGCGGGCCGCGTCCTCTGGCCGCAGCACGCCCTTGATCACCAGCGGGCCGTCCCAAAGCTGCCGCAACGCCTGCACGTACTCCCAGTCCGGGTTCACCCGCAGCAGGTAGCCCGCATGCGCGGTCGAGGGGGCGTTATGGTCGATCTTCAGATAGCCGTCCATCAACTTCAGCCGCGGGATCCCATGGCGCAGGGTGCCCAGTGCCCAGTGCGGGCGGATGGCGGCCTGCCAGACCATGCGCGGGGTCTTCTTTGGCGGGATCGCCAGATCGGCGCGGCGCTGGCGTTCCCGGCGCGAAGAGGCGGGTACATCGACGGTCAAAACCAGCACACCGAACCCGGCATTGCGGGCGCGGGTCAGGATATCGGCGCGGATGGCCGGGTCGGCGGGGGGATAAAGCTGGAACCAGCCCATGGGGCCTGCCAGCGGGCCGATTTCCTCGGGCAGGCGGGTGGCAACGGTGGACAGTGCATAGGGGATGCCATGGGCGCGCGCGTGGCGGGCCAGCGCGGCTTCGGCGCCAGGCCAGATCAGGCCGGACATGCCCACCGGGGCGATGCCGAAGGGGGCGGTGTAATCGCTGCCCAACAGGCCCGTGTCCAGAACCGGGTCCAGGGGGCCGGCCAGCACGCGCGGGGTCAGGCGAATGGCATCCAGCGCGGCACGGTTGACCCGCAGCACCGATTGCGAGCCGGTGGCGCTGTCCAGATACTCCCAGACGAAATGCGGCAGGCGGCGGCGGGCACGGGCGCGCAGGTCGACCAGTGCCGGATAACGCAGATCAAGATCCACAAGCGTCCCTCGGACAAGCGCGCGCGGCGGCCCCGACGCCAGGCGGGCGCGCCAGCGCCCGCCGGGGTAGGTGGGTGGGCGTCGGGGCCGCCGCGTGCCTGCGCGCCACGCCAGCCCTGCGCCTCAGACCCATTTCGCCAGCGGCGGCAGGCTCATCAGCACCGCATTGGCGTCATGCCCTGTCGCCAGACCAAACTTGGTGCCCCGGTCATAAACCAGATTGTATTCGGCATAGAGCCCGCGATGGACCAGTTGCACATCCTTCTCGCCCGCCCCGAAATCCTGCACCCGGCGCTTTTCCACCAGCGGGCAGAAGGCCGGCAGAAAGGCTGCCCCCACCGCCCGGGTGAAGGCGAAATCGGCGTCCCAACTGTCGCCTTCCGCCCCGCCGGTGTTCAGATCGTCATAGAAGATCCCCCCCACGCCCCGCGCCCGCCCGCGATGGGGGATGAAGAAATACTCATCCGCCCAGGCCTTGAACCGGTCGTAATAGCCTGCGTCATGCGCATCGCAGGCAGCCTGCATCCGGGCGTGGAAATGCGCCGTATCCTCGGCGTATTCGATGCAGGGGTTCAGGTCGGCCCCGCCACCGAACCACCAGGCATGGGGCGTCCAGAACATCCGCGTGTTCATGTGCACCGCCGGGCAATGCGGGTTCTGCATATGCGCCACCAGGCTGATGCCCGAGGCCCAGAAACGCGGGTCGCTCTCCATCCCCGGCACCCCGCGCGCGGCCATCGCCGCCTGTGCCTGCGCGCCCAATTCGCCATGCACGGTGGAAATATTCACCCCCACCTTCTCGAATACCCGGCCGCCGCGCATCACGCTCATCAGCCCGCCGCCGCCCGCGCCGCCGTCGCGCTCGGTCGGCGTGACCTCGAACCGTCCCGGCGCGGCATCGGCCATGGGCCCCTCGGCATGGCTGTCCTCCAGCGCCTCGAAAGCGCCGACGATACTGTCGCGCAGGTCGCGGAACCATCCGGCAGCCTCGTTCTTGCGGCGGTCGAAATCGGTTTCGCTCATCACGCTGTCGGGCATCGCGCATCCTCCGGGTTTCCGCCCCCTGTCTAGCAAGGCTGACAACCCCTTGGCCAGAGCGGATTGGCCGCTTTCCGGCCCGCCAGCGGCCGGGGCGGGTCAGCGAAAACGATCCATAAGCCGCTGCAACGGCGAGCGGGTATCGGGCATCGGGTCAGGCGGCGTGGACGGCTTCCCCGCATCGGGCGCCGAGGCAGCGGACGGTTTGCCGTCCGCCCGTTCCCTGCTGTCCTTCGCTGCCCGGCCGGCGTTGCGCGGCGGCGCGTTGCGCGCGGTGACGGCGTTGAGAAAGCGCGTGCCGTCGCCTGCGGCCAGCATCGGCGCCCCGTCGCCGATCCCGCGCATCAGGTCCTCCAGCCAGTCTGCGTCAGCGCGGGCGAAATCGTGCAGCACATAGGCCGAGACCAGATCCTTGCGCCCCGGATGACCGATGCCCAGCCGCACGCGCGCGAAATCCGCATCCAGATGCGCGATGATCGAGCGCAACCCGTTATGCCCTGCCGCGCCCCCGCCCTGTTTCAGCCGGCACTTGCCGGGTGCGAGGTCAAGCTCGTCATGAAAGACGGTCAGTGCGTCGGTTCCCAACTTGAAGAATCGCGCCGCCTCGCCCACCGCCTGACCCGAGCGGTTCATGAAGGTCTGCGGCTTGATCAGAAAGAGTTTCTCGCCGCCCAGCCGCCCTTCGGCTACCTGCCCCTGAAACCGCGCGCGCCAGGACGAGAAGCCGTGATCGGCAGCAATGCGATCCAGCGCCATGAAGCCGATATTGTGGCGGTGGCCCGCGTATTGCGCGCCGGGATTGCCGAGACCGACCCAGAGTTTCATGGCGGGATTCCTTCCTGCGGGGCTGGCGCGCCATGCGGGCGGGGCCGCCCGTGGCACGGCTGCATGAGTATTTGGGGCAAGATGAAGGGGCAGGGCGGGGCGAGGTCAAGCCATCGCGGCGCCGTTGTCGGCTTGGCGTGGCGGAAAAGCCGGGCATGCAAAGGCCCCGTCCGGGCAGGACGGGGCCGGTACTGCGCTTCCGGGGCAACGCGGCTCAGGCTTCGGCTTCTTCGCCTTCGTCCTCGGGCTCGTCCTCGCCGCCATCGGCCTTCAGGCCGCGCGGGGCGGCGATATTGGCGATGACAAAGTTGCGCTCTACCGTCGGTTTGGCACCGCTGGGCAGGGTGATGTCGCTGATATGGACGACATCGCCGATCTGCAGCCCGGTCAGGTCCACCGTGATCTTTTCCGGAATGTCGCCGGCGATCACGCTCAGTTCCACCTCCTGGCGCACGACAGTCAGCGTGCCGCCCTTCTTCAGGCCGGGAGAGGCCGCGTGGTTGATGAATTCCACGTTGATGAAGAGCTTGATGCGCGAGGTCCGGCGCAGGCGCATCAGGTCGACATGCGTCGGCAGATCCTTGACCACATCGCGCTGCACGCCGCGGCAGATCACGCGCACGTCGTCCTGGCCCTCGACCTTCAGGTTCCACAGCCGCGACAGGAAGCGGCCTTCCTTCAGCCTCTTCAGCAGATAGTTGTAGTTCATGTCGATGGCGAGCGGTTCGGCGCCGCCTCCATAGACAACGCCAGGTACCTTGCCTTCGCGGCGAGATTGACGGGCGGCCCCCTTGCCTGTCCCCGTACGTACCTCGGCGATCAGATCGGGGATCTCATCAGCCATGTCGGTCACTCCAGTTTGACACGTTTCGCATGCGCTCCTCCAAGGGGGATCGCGCATGAGCGCGGCGCATAGACCGAATCGGGCAGGAAGGGAAGGGGTCACGGCTTGCCGATACCCAAGCGGCGTGGTTTGTTGGCGAGCTTTGACAAGGCGTCTGACGTGAGTTACCGCACCCTATCCCTGCCTGCCGTCTTCCTGCCGCTGGCCGTGTCGCGCGCGCCGGTGGCGGGGTTCATGGCGATGGGCGTTGTCTGGGGCGCGCTGATGGCGGCGATGCCGGATATCAAGGCGCAGCTGGGCGTGGGCGACGGGGCGCTGGGGGGATTGTTGCTGACCGCCTCGCTGGCGGCGATTGCGATGATGTTCCTGGCCCCACGGCTGGGCAGCCGGCTGGGCCCCGCCGCCCTGCCCCTGGGCACGGCGGCGATGGGGCTGGCGGTGATGCTGCCGGCGCAGGATTTCGGCCCGGTCTTCTTTATCGGCGCGATGCTGGTGATGGGCGGCTCTTCAGGCGCCGCCGAGGTCTGGTTCAACGCCCGCATCAGCACGCTGGAAAGCATCGACCGCGGCGGCGGCCGGCGCCTGGCGCTGATGAACCTGAACCACGCGCTTTATTCCTTTGCCTATGCCGGGGCGGCGGCGCTGACCGGGCTGATGCGGGCGGCGGGCTGGTCGCCGGCGGCGATCCTGGCGGTTATGGGGCTGGCGACGCTGGCGCTGGCGCTGGTGGCGATGGAGCGCGACGGGCGCATCGACGGGGCGGCAGGCGGGATGGCGCAGGCGCCGGTCTGGCGCATGGCACCGGTGCCGCTGCTGGCCGGGCTTCTGCTGCTGATCGCCTTTCTGGCCGAGAATTCGGCCGAGGCCTGGTCGGCGCTCTATCTGGAGCGCGACCTGGGCGCGGTTGCAGGCGGCGGCGCGGCGGGGCCGGCGCTGCTGGGCCTGACCATGGGGCTGGGGCGGTTGGCGGGCCAGGTGGTGGCGCAGAGTCTGGGCGATCAGGCACTCTTGCGCGGCGGGCTTTGGCTGGGCACGGCTGGTGTGGCGCTGGTGCTGGCCGCGTCGACCCCTTCGGTCGCGGTGGCCGGCTTCGTGGTGCTGGGCTTCGGCATTTCGGTCCTGGCCCCCACCGCGCTGTCGCTCGCCGGCCGCCTGGCCGCGCCCGAGGCGCGCGCGCAGGCCATCGCCCAGACCACCGTCATCGGCTATATCGGCTTCTTCCTTGGCCCTGGCATGCTGGGCCTTCTGGCCGAACTGGGCGGGCTGCGGCTGGCCTATGCCAGCGTGGCGCTGGCGCTGCTGGCGGGCCTTTGGCTGTGCGCGCGTCTGGCGCGGCACGATCGATAGTGGCCGCCCGGCTGCATTTTCGTTTGACCGCCGCCCCGGCGCCCTTTATTTTATTTGAACGTCCGTTCAATAATGGAGAGGAAGCGATGTTCACCGCATCCATGCGTTTCGGTCTGGGCGAGGATATCGACGCGCTGCGCGAGATGACGCATCGCTGGGCGCAGGAACGCGTCAAGCCGATGGCGGCCGAGATCGACCAGACCAATGAATTTCCCCATGCGCTGTGGCGCGAGATGGGCGCTCTGGGTCTGCTGGGCATCACCGTGGACGAGGACTATGGCGGCACCAACATGGGCTATCTGGCCCATACCATCGCGGTGGAGGAGGTGGCGCGCGCCTCGGCCTCGGTCAGCCTGTCCTATGGGGCGCATTCCAACCTCTGCGTTAATCAGATCAAACTGAACGGCACCGAGGAGCAGAGGGCGAAATACCTGCCGAAGCTGGTCTCGGGCGAGCATGTGGGCGCGCTGGCCATGTCCGAGGCCGGCGCGGGATCGGACGTCGTCGGCATGAAGCTGCGCGCCGACAAGAAGAACGACCGCTATGTGCTCAACGGCACGAAATACTGGATCACCAACGGCCCGGACGCCGATACGCTGGTCGTCTATGCCAAGACCGATCCGGCGGCGGGGTCCAAGGGCATCACGGCTTTCCTGATCGAGAAGACGATGAAGGGGTTTTCCACCTCGCCGCATTTCGACAAGCTGGGCATGCGCGGGTCGAATACGGCCGAGCTGATTTTTGACGACTGTGAGGTGCCCTTCGAGAATGTGCTGGGCGAAGAGGGGCGCGGCGTGGCTGTGCTGATGTCCGGCCTGGATTACGAGCGCGTGGTGCTTTCCGGCATCGGCACCGGGATCATGGCCGCCTGTCTGGATGCGGTGATGCCCTATATGGTGGAGCGCAAGCAGTTCGGCCAGTCCATCGGCAGCTTCCAGTTGATGCAGGCCAAGATCGCCGACATGTACACGGCGATGAACTCGGCCCGCGCCTATGTCTACGAGGTCGCGCGCGCCTGTGACCGGGGCGAGGTGACGCGGCAGGACGCGGCGGCTTGCGTGCTCTATGCGTCCGAGGCGGCGATGCAGCAGGCCCATCAGGCGGTGCAGGCCTTTGGCGGCGCGGGCTATCTGAACGACAACCCGGTGGGGCGGCTTTTCCGCGATGCCAAACTGATGGAGATCGGCGCCGGCACCTCTGAGATCCGGCGCATGCTGGTGGGGCGGGAGTTGATGGCGTCTATGGCGTGAGGTGGCGCCGGGGCTGAGCCGAAAAGGGGGGGGCAGGATGCGGGTCTGGGCGCTGATCGTGGCGAGCGTGCTGGCGATGCCGGCAAGCGCCGAAGAGGTGGTCTTCGACCCCGCCCCGCTGGAAGCCTGCTGGGCAGAGCAGGAAAGCGCGATCACCTGCGCCGGCCAGGGCTCTGGCCCCTGCATGGAGGCCACGCTCTATGGCGCGTCCAACCGGGGCATGACCGAATGCATGGCGGCCGAACTGGCGTGGTGGCGGGGGCTGATGGCGCGCCTGCTGGATGACTTGCGCGCGACCGAAGCCGCCTTCGATGCCGAGCCGGCGGGGCCGGGTGTCTATAACCCGCCCTCGGCCCGCGCCGGGCTGGAGCGGACCCATGCGTTGTGGGAGGCTTGGAAGACGGCGCGCTGCAATTATGAGGTGATCGAGTTGCTGGGCAGCACGCTGCTGGGTCCGATGTCGGTGGGCTGCCGGCTGGAGCTGACCCATGCCCAGGTCGATTTTCTGGCCAGCCGGCTGCGGGGGCACGCCGCGCGATGAGCCTTACGCGACACTGCCGGCCCGCCTTGCGGGAAATGTGAAAGGACGCTGCCCATGATGGAAGCCCAGCGCGCCATCGTTCTGCAGGATCACCTGCCCGCCCTTGCCGACGCGCTGGGCTGGGTGATCCTGGCGATCGAGCTGTTCGGTGCGCTGATCCTGCTGGTGGGGCTGGCGCGCTTCATCGCCGCTTATGTCGGCAGCGAACTGGCCGGGCCGACCGGGGTGGAGCGCCATTCCCGCGCCAATGTCGGCCGCATCCTGCTGGCACGCTACATCCTGATGGCGCTGGAGGTGTTCATCGTCGCCGACCTGTTGATGGTGCTACTGTCGATGTCGATGACCAACCTGCTGTTTCTGGGCCTGCTGGTGCTGATCCGGTCCGTGGTCAGCTATTTTCTGGAACATGAACTGAAGGCGATCCGGGAGGACGGCGCGCCATGACCCCCGGCCCCACGCGCCCCATCCTGCCCGCCAAGGGCGACCATACCGCCCTGCGAAAGGGCTTCCGCTGGGCGCTGCCTGACCGGCTGAACATGGCGCGGCAGGTCTGTTTCGACTGGCTGGACCAGCCGCAGCGGGTGGCGATCATCGATCTGTCGGGCCAGGGGCGGCGCGATATCGGCTATGGCGCGCTGGCCGGCATGGCCGGCGGGCTGGCGGCGCATCTGGCGGTGGCCGGCGTGGCGCGGGGCGCCCGGGTGGGGGTGTTGCGCAGCCAGGATCCGTGGTGCGCTGCGGCCCATATCGCCATCTGGTCGCTGGGCGCGGTGTCCGTTCCCCTGTTCAAACCCTTCGGCCCCGATGCCCTGGCCACCCGCCTGTCCGACGCCGGCGCGCAGCATGTCATCACCGATGCCGAGGGCGCCGAGCGTCTGGCGGGCGTCCCCCTGCCGCTGTCCCCGCATATCCCCGAGGATCTGCCGCTGGACCCCGCCGCTGCCCCCGACATCGCCGACACCGGCCTCGATGACCCGGCGGTGCTGATCTACACCTCCGGCACCACAGGGGCACCTAAGGGCGCGCTGCACGGCCATCGCATCCTGACCGGCCATCTGCCCGGCGTGGAGATCAGCCATGACCGCCTTGGCCAGCCCGGCGATGTGCTCTGGACGCCAGCCGACTGGGCCTGGATCGGCGGGCTTTTCGATGTGCTGATGCCGGGGCTGGCCATTGGCGTGCCGGTTGTCGCCGCCCGCCTGCCGAAATTCACGCCCGAGGGCGCGCGCGAGGTCATCCGCACCGGCACCGTGCGCAATGTCTTCTTCCCGCCCACCGCGCTGAAGGCGCTGAAGGCCGAAGGGATGGCGCTGCCGGGGTTGCGCTCGGTCGCCTCGGGCGGCGAGCCCCTGGGGGCCGAGATGCTGGACTGGGGCCGCCGGGCGTTCGGGCTGCAGATCAACGAATTCTACGGCCAGACCGAATGCAACATGGTGGCCAGTTCCGCCGCCAGCCTGTTCCCCCCGCGCCCGGGCTGCATCGGTCGCGCCGTGCCGGGCTTCGACCTGGCGGTGCTGGGGCCGGACGGGGCGCCGCTGGGCGCGGGGCAGGAAGGCGACATCGCGGTCAGGCGCGGCGCGGCGTCGATGTTCCTGGGCTACTGGAACCGGCCCGATGCCACGGCCGAGAAGTTTCGCGGTGATTGGCTGCTGACCGGCGACCGGGGCGCGTGGGAGGGCGACTATCTGCGCTTTGTCGGGCGCGAGGATGACGTCATCACCTCGGCCGGTTATCGAATCGGCCCGGCCGAGATCGAGGATTGCCTGCTCCAGCACCCCGATGTGGCGCTCGCCGCCGTGATCGGCGTGCCCGACGCCACCCGCACCGAACGCATCCGCGCCTGCATCGTCCCCCGCCCCGGCGCCAACCCGGATGCGCAGGCCCTGCAGGACCACATCCGCTACCGCCTCTCCGCCCATCTGGTCCCGCGCGAGGTGATGTTCATGGATACGCTGCCGATGACCGTCACCGGCAAGATCATCCGCAAGGAGTTGAAGCGTCAGGCCGCAAAAGAATCGACTGATTGATGTTTATACATGTATATACTATATCACCCATGTTCAGACATGGAGAGTGACATGAACCACGCCCTCGCCAACAGGCCGAAATCCGGTGCCACCCTGCGCGTGTGGGACATCGCCGACAGCCTCACCGATGCGCAGGGCAGCCTTGCGACCCGCAAGCAGGTGATCGAGGCCTATGTGGCCGAGGGCGGCAATCCCAACACCGGCTCGACCCAGTATCAATACTGGAAGACCG
The DNA here is from genome assembly GCA_007120685.1 of Paracoccaceae bacterium. GTDB lineage: Bacteria > Pseudomonadota > Alphaproteobacteria > Rhodobacterales > Rhodobacteraceae > Pararhodobacter. Next base: position 11,844 of record SKNG01000259.1, read on the forward strand.
CCCGGAATGCGCCCGCCGATCCCCCGTCCGCAAAAGCCCCGCAAGGGCTGTCCGACGGCGAGGTGCTGCGCCTGACGGTTGCCCCCGACGGCAGGCTGGTGCTGCCGCCCGCGGTACTGTCGGCGCTGGACCTGCCGCGCGGCGGCACGCTGGCCGCGCGGCTGGAGGGGGGCGAGCTGCGCCTCAGCGAGCCGGTCGCGGCGCTGCGCCGCGTGCAGGCGCGGTTGCAGCCGCTGCGCGAGCGCGCCGAGCAGCATGGCCAACGGGTATCCGACGAGTTGCTGCGCGAGCGCGCGGCGGAAGCGCGATCCGGCCGATGAGCGATGCGGTGCTGATCGACGCCTCTGCGCTGCTGGCCGTGCTCTTTCAGGAGCCGGGGGCCGAGGCCGTGATCGACGTGCTTCCCAGTGCCGAGATCAGCGCC
>SKNG01000315.1 GCA_007120685.1 Paracoccaceae bacterium
AGGGCGACGGCGGGCAGGGCGACGGCGGGCAGGGCGACGGCATGCCGGTGATCGTCGTCACCCGGCCGGTCTTCGCCGATGACGCGCTCAGCGGCTTCCTGTCCATCGCGATCACCCGGCGCACGCTGGAACTGATGGCGCAGCGGGTGATCGAGGACGCGCCCCGCCTGGCGGTGCTGGTCAACCGCGAAGGCACGGTGCTCAGCCGCGGGTCGGGCAGCGGCGCGATGGCGCTGCTGCCCGAGGCGCCGGTGCTGGCGGCCAGTGCCGCGGCGGGCGGCAACCAGGTATTCCGCGGCGAGACCGCCGCGGGCGAGCCCGCGGTCTATGCGATGGCCGAGCTGATCCCCGGCCGGCTTTACGCGCTGGCGATGTGGGAGCGCACGGCGCCGGTGCTGCAGGCGCTGGAAGCCCGCCGCCTGCCGCTCTTGTTCCCGGCCGCGATGTGGCTGGCCTGTCTGGCCGTGGTGCTCTTGGCGGTGCATTACCTGGTGCTGCGGCATCTGAAGGGGCTCAACCGCCAGATGCGCCGCTTCGCCCTGGGCCAGCGCGAGGACTGGCCGGACCTGCCCGGCCGCGCCCCCGGCGAGATCCGCGCCCTGCACGCCACCTTCCGCTCCATGGCCCGGCTGATCGGCCGCGACGAGGAAGAGCGCGAGCGCGCCCTGGCCGAAAAGACGGTGCTGCTGAAGGAAATCCATCACCGGGTAAAGAACAACCTTCAACTGATCGCCTCGGTCATCAATCTGCAGTTGCGCCAGATGGCCGACCCGGCCGCGCGCGGTGTGCTGGAGAGCGTGCAGCAGCGGGTGCTGGGCCTGGCCAGCGTGCATCGCGCGCTCTATGCCGAGGACCGGCTGGCGCGGGTGCGCGCCGACCGGGTGATCGAGGAACTGCTGGCGCGGCTGACCTCGGTCGGCGCCGCCCCGGACCGGGCGCCGGCACTGCGGCTGAACCTGGCGCCGCTGGCGCTGGAGGCCGACCAGATGGTCCCGCTGTCGCTGCTGCTGCACGAGGGGATGACCAATGCGCTGAAGCATCTGTCCACCGCCGAAGATACCGGCGATGCATGGGTCGCTGTCGATCTGCGGCACGAACCGGAGGCCGCGACTGCCCCCGAAACCGGCAACGGCGTCGACACCGAGACCCGCGCCCAGGATGACGCCGGCGGCGCGGGGACAGGCGGCGCTGGCTGGGTGGTGTTGCGGTTGCGCAACCCGCTGGGTACGCCGGTCCCTGCCGCAACCGCCGCCGCTGACCACGCCGGCTCGCTCGCGGGCACAGCCGCAACGGCTTCCGGCGACGGGCTTGGCGGCGAACTGATCGAGGCTTTCGCGACGCAGCTTGGCGGCACCTGCCACCAGAGCGACACGCGCGACGAGGATGGAAACAGGCTCTGGCAGCTTGAACTCCGTTTCCCGGCGCCAAAGGCCATGATGGAGAGCGACAGCGCTGGCAACGGCTGACGCGCCCGCCAAGCTCTGCGTCATCGCGTTCAAAGCGCGGCCGGCCGGCTTGTTCTGCCGGATGGAGGTCCTTCGTCCATCGTTGGTGGCGGTCGGCTGGCCTTTCACGCGGAACCGGGGCAAGGCGCGCGGCGTTGTTTCGGTGGTGTGCCAGAGAGGCAACCTGGCCAGCGACCAGCGTCCGGCGCATGGGGAGAAAGACAATGGACAGCGATCTGCTGAAGGGAAGATGGAAGCAGATGGCGGGCGGCGTAAAGCAACGCTGGGCCAAACTGACGACGATGAACTGGCGCAGATCGATTGTGACCGCGAAAAGCTTTCCGGCACGATACAGGAGAAATACGGCATCGCAAAGAAAGAGGCCGAAAGGCAGATCGACGCGTGGACCGCAAAGAGCTGACTTGCCCGTACTGCCCTTGGGCATGCACAACGGCGGGCGAGGTTTCGAGAACCGACACTGCAAAGGAGTAACGCCATGGCTGCACAGGCTGCATCCGAGACCACGAAAAAGGCCGCCGAACAGGCGCGCACCGCTGCCGGAGAACTGGCGGATGAATTGGCCCTGCTGAAGATGCAGGTCGAGGAACTGACGGCAGAGCTGGCCGGGCACGGAAAACAGAAGGCCGAGGCGGCCGCCCGCCAGATGGCGGCAACCGCCCGTGAAGGCTATGAGAAGGCGGCAGAAGGTGCCAGCGCCGCCTATGACGAGACCGAGCGCCTGGTCACCAAGCGCCCGGCAACGACGCTGGCCCTTGCAGCCGGCCTGGGGGTGTTGATCGGTATGGCGCTTTCAAGACGCTGAACCGCGGTATCGCATGCCGGCTTTGCCAGCATGCGGTTCGCCTGTCGCGGGAACAGACGGTTTGCCGAAAGAAGCTCTGCCTTGGTCTCAGGGTCTGATTCCAACTTTTGTTTCAGGATCATCGGGTTGCGGGCAGGCGTGTCATGCGTCTGATGTCCGCGACGGGCAGCCAATCCTCTGCGCTGGCGATGGACTTTTCCCAGTCCTTCGACAGCCTGCGGCACCGGCCCGGCCAGGCGAGGGTGCGCTCGACCACCCGGCGCCGGGAAAGGTTTTCCAACCATTCGGCCGTGTCGGAGCGGTTGACGATCTGGACGGTCCAGCATCCGAAAGCTCGCAAGGTTTCCGGAGTTTGGGCCCGGCATAGCCGCCATCGGCAAAGAGAAGGTGCAAGAGGGGATATTGCGCGGCAACCTCTTTCAGAACATCCGGCGCGCCGTCACGATCCTGAATCCCGGCGCTGTGCACCTTGAGCCCGACAAGCCGTCCGATGGTGTCTGTCACGATGTCACGCTTTCGACCCTTGATCCTTTTGCCTGCGTCGTAACCGCAAATCCCTCCGCTCCCGGTGGTTCTCGCACTCTGAGTGTCGATGATGCCGCCCGGCGCGCGGGCCTTCGTGCACGGCCCCTTTGGCGCCTTCTCGGTGGACAGGGAGCCCGGGGCGCCAGGCTTCGTGATGATCGCCGCCGGGGTGGGGATCACGCCGATCCTGTCGAACCTGCACGCGCTGCAATCGCGCGGGGACCGGCGGCCGGTGGTGCTGATCTACGCCAACGGGTCCGAGGGCGATATCGCCTTTCGCGCCGAGCTTGAGGCGATGCGCGCGGAGCTGGACCTGACGCTGGTTCTGGTGCTGGAAGACCCGCCCGAGGGCTGGGAAGGCGGCCAACGCCGGAGGCGTGGCAGTTTCCGGGCTGGAGATGCGCCAGAACGCCGAATACGCCCGCTGGAGCACCGACCGGGTAGACAAGGCCCTGCGTGGCATCATGCAAAGGCTGCACCGGCTGGTGGCCGAGGAAGGCCAAGCAAACGCCGGGCCGGATCGCGCGGGACCGGACTACCGCCGCGGCGCCAACCTGGCAGCCTACCGCCGGTTGGCACGCGCCACGGTCGAGGCCGGGGCGGTGTAACCTTCGGCACTCTGGCTGCCGCCCCGCGCGCCAGCGGCGGCTGCCTTGACTCACCGTCGACCCGGGCGCATATCCTGAAAAACGGAGTATCGCGCCATGTTCATCCAGACCGAAACCACCCCCAATCCCGCCACGTTGAAATTCCTGCCCGGGCAGGAGGTGTTGGGCACCGGGACCGCCGATTTCACCGATGCCGACGCCGCTGCGGCCTCGCCCCTGGCCAGCGCGGTGTTCCAGATCGAAGGCGTGACCGGCGTGTTTCTCGGCGCCGATTTCGTGACCGTGACGAAACAGTCCGAAATCGAATGGGCGCATCTGAAGCCCGCGATCCTGGGCGCGATCATGGAGCATTTCCAGTCTGGCCGCCCGGTGATGGAGGGAGAGGCCGCATCCGGCCATGCAACCCAGGAAGGGCCTGACGGCGTGATCGTGGAACAGATCAAGGAATTGCTGGATACCCGCGTGCGCCCGGCCGTGGCGCAGGATGGCGGCGACATCACCTTTCACGGCTTCGACCGGGGTGTGGTCTATCTGCACATGAAGGGGGCCTGCGCCGGTTGCCCGTCCTCGACCCTGACGCTGAAGATGGGGATCGAAAACCTGCTGCGCCACTACATCCCCGAAGTGACCGAGGTAAAGCCGGTCGCCGTCTGACGGCCACCACATCTGGTGAATTGGAAGGGGCCGGGACGGCCCCTTTTCCTTTGGCAGAGATCGCCGGAGACCGATCCAATTTCCCTGTTGATTAATCCGATAAATTCAGTAAGAATAATCTTGCCAAGCCAGTTGCGGCTCGCGGCCAAAGCGCCGCCGGTTGCTCAGCCCGGCCCGATCCAGGCAGACGCGGCCTGCACAGGCCCGCATCCGATCCGCAAACGGCAAGGTGTTCCCGTGACCGAAAGGCGCATGCTTTATCTCAAGACCCCGCCCATGTCCTCCGACACACTGCCCGTGGCGTCAGAAGCCCGGCGGCAGTATCCAGCGGCGCGGCAGTCGCCGATGCCGGGCTGCATGCGCGAGGGTGTACCGGTGCATGACGCGCAATCGCTGACCTGCGGCGGCAGCGTGGCGCATGTCACCCTTGGCGATCAGGTCTATGTGCTGCGCATCACCCGCGCGGGGAAACTGATCCTGACCAAATAGGCTGCGCCACCGGCAGCAGGCACCGATGGCGCAACCCCGCGTCCGGGCCTACAACAATGCCAGCGTCAGCCAGGGGAAGATGCAAAGCAGCAGCAGCACCGCCAGCGCGGCGCCCAGGAAGGGCATCAGCTGCACGAAAATCCCCATCGGTTTGGCACCGGACATGGCGGCGGCGATGTATAACCCCGCCCCCACCGGCGGTGTCAGCAGCCCCAGAACCAGGTTCAGACAGATCACCAGGCCGAACTGCACCGGATGGATGTCATAGACCCCGGTGGCGATGGGCAGCAGGATCGGCACCACCAGGATCAGCGCGGCAATCCCGTCCACCACCATGCCAACAAACAGCAGCAGCACCATCACGATCAGCAGGAACACCAGCGGGCTTTGGGTAAATTCGACGATCAGCGCGGTCAAGCGCTGCGGCAGCGCCTCGTAGATCACTACCCAGCCGAACACGGTGGCCGATGCGATCAGGAAGATCACCATGCTGGAGCCGATGGCGACGCGGGTGAAGATGGCCAGGAAGCGCGACAGGTTCAGGTCCCGGTAGATCGCCACCCCGATGATGAAGGCCATGACCGAGGCCACGCCGGCCGATTCTGTGGGCGTGGCGATGCCGAACAGGATCGACCCCACAATGACCGCCGGGATCAAAAGCGCCGGCGCAGCGGCCAGCAACGCCCGGCCGGCCTCGCCCAGGGCCATCCATTCGCCCTTCGGGAATTGCTGCCTGAGCCCGATCAGCGAGATGATCAGGAAGAAGGATCCGGTCAGCATCAGCCCGGGAATGATGCCCGCGATGAACAGATCGGCAATCGGCCGCTGTGCCAGCACGCCATAGATGACCAGCAGCATTGAGGGCGGGATGATCGGCGCCAGCACCCCGCCCGCGGCGGTATTGGCGGCGGCGAAGTTGCGGCTGTAGCCTTCCCGTTCCATCGCCGGGACCATGGCGCGGCTCATCACGGCGATCTGGCTGGCGGCAGAGCCGATGATCGCGGCCATGAACATGTTGGCAAGCAGGTTGATATAGGCCAGCCCGCCCCTAAAGCCGCCCACGAAGACCCGCGCGGCATGGACCAGCCGCCGCGTGGCGCCGCCCTCGTTCATCAACTCGCCGGTCAGCATGAACAGCGGGATCGCCAGCAGGCCGTAGATTTCCAGCCCGCCGAACATTTGCTGGCCGAAGGATTCGAACAACACATCGTTGCCGCTGGCCCAGATGTAATAGGCCGCCGTGACGATCAGCACGATCGACACCGGCACCGCGCCCAGCAGCAGCACGAAGAAGATGAACGCGGTCATGACGTTTCTCCGGCCATGGGGCGGGGGATATCGCCGCGCAGCGTCTTGACCAGATTGGACAGCCCGTGCAGCAGCAGGCCCAACGAGAAGACCGGGACGATCAGCCAGAACCAGAATTTCGGCATGCCCAGCGTCAGCGCGCGTTCGCTGTAGGTGAAGACGAAGGTCTCTCGCTGGAAGGCGCGGATGTCGAAGCCGACCTGCAGCATCACGTCAGGGCGAAACCATATCCAGCAGACATAGAGCAGGAAGACGGCGCAGCCCAGCGTCACCAGATCGACGAAGATGTAGAACAGCCACTGCAGCTTCGGGCGCACGGCATCGACCACCAGGGTGATCGAGATCGCCTCGCGCCGTTCGATGGCGGCAGAGGCGGCGAGGAAAGCCATGAAGACCATCGCATAGATCGCCGTCTCTTCCAGCCAGAAGACCGATATGCGCATGGTCCGGGTCACCACATTGACCAGGATCAGGACCGTCACCACTCCGGCCATCACGGCCGCGATGAACAACTCTACCCTGGCCCAGCCGGCCGAGATTCTGTGCAGCATGACTGCCCCTTCCGGACCGCCTGATGACGGACGCACGGCATGAGAAACTGTCTGAAAGGCCCGTCCTGCAAGCCGGGAACGGCGGCCGCGGGCCTGCTGCGCGGCAGGGGCGCCTGCCCCGCCGCACAGATGTTGCTTTAGCGGGTTTCCTCGGCCACGCGGCGCAGTTCGGCCAGCATCGGCGCGCGCGGTGCCCAGATCTCTTCCCAGGCCTCGATGGCATCGGCGAAGAACTCGGCGTCAAGCACCGAATGGGTCACGCCCTCTTCCGCCGCGGTCTGCGCCATCCATTCCGGGTCACGTTCGGCATAGGTGTCCAGAATCGTGTCCAGATGGCGGCTCATCATTTCGGTGATGACCTCCCGGTCCTCTTCCGACATCCGCGCCCAGACCCGGCCGGATACCAGCCCCACCATGGGGAACAGCATGTGGTTGCTTTCCATCACATAGGGCCCGGGCTCGAAATAGCGCATGGCCCAGATCAGTTCGGCATCCATGTCGATGCCATCGACCTGGGCATTGGCCAGCGCCTCATACACCTGCGGCAGCGCCATCGGCGTGGCGGTCACGTCGAGCGCGTTGTAGAAATCGCGGATCGGCTCGAAGGGCGTGATCCGGATACGCAGGCCGGCCAGATCGGAGGCGTCGTTGATGGGGCTGCGGCTGACCAGATGCCGCATGCCGGCGCTGGCGTAGCCAATGCCGACGACGCCCACTTCCTCTGGCAGCACCTCCAGCATGTCGCGCGCCACGTCGGAGCGGATGATGCGTGCGGCATGGGCCATGTCATCGGCCAGGAACGGCGCGTAGAAGGCGCCGAAATCCGGCACGCGGTTCGAAATCTCGGCGATGGTCAGAAAGGCCATGTCCAGCGCGCCGGTCTGCAACTGCTGCAGCATCGCCGCCTCGTTGCCAAGCTGGCCGCCGGGGAAGACCTGCAGGCTCAGCCGCCCGTCGGACAGGTCCGGCAGTTCCTCGGCCATCTGCATGGCGGTCTGCGACCAGACATGCGGCGGCGGCGTGATCATGCCGATGCGCAATTCGGTCTGCGCCACGGCCAGCCCCGGGACAAGCGAGGCCGCCCCCAGTGCCATCGCGGCGAATGTCAGGCGAAGATTCTTCATGGCTGACTCCCTGTTAGCCTTGGTGTTGATTCTGCACGGATCATGCCGCGTCGTTATCCTGCGGTAAATACGCCATCCGCAAAATATTTTCAAGCTTAAAATAATTTGCTCGCGCATGTCAGATCACCAGCGCCGCATCGCGGTTCTCTATCAGCCGCACCAGCGACAGCGCAGTCATGGCCGAGGATTTGGGGTTTTCGGGCAGCGGGTTCGCGGCGATCTCCAGCCGCAGCGCGCCAAAGGCGCCGTCGGCGGTGATCTCGTGCCGGTTCACACTGGCACCGGGATCGGCCACCAGCACGATCTGCGTGGCCCCCGGCCCCATGCCCGCCAGCGCCGTGATCAGCGCCACATTGGCATTCTGCGGAAAGCGCGCGGCGGCGCTGTCGGCGCTGCCGGTGAAGAACTCGGCAGGCCCGTCCAGCCCGTCCAGATCGCACAGCGCCCCGGCCTCGGTGCCTTTCCAGGCGCGCGGCGGCTTGACGATGCGGTGCTCCACCCGGTTCAGCCCCATCCGCGCGGCCGAAGCCAGCACACCGATCCCGCCCAACGCGCCGCCCGGCACGATAAGCCGCGCGCCGGTTTCCCGTGCCCGCGCCGTCAACGCGCCCAGCAAGCCCGCCTCCGCAAAGGCCGAGGTCGAACTGACCGCACAATCCACCCCCGCGCCCAGCGCCGCGCGCGCCCAGGGCGCGACGCTCTCGCGCCCAGCGGCCTCGACCACCAGATCGGCGCGCAGGCCGGCCAGCGCCTCCGGCCGGTCGATCAGCCGCGCCCCTTCGGGCAGTCGGGGCCGGGGCGCCGCGGTATCGCGCACGCCCACCGCCACAATCCGCGCCGGCGCGCCGCGCTCGGCCAGCAGCCGCGCCACCGCCTGGCCGATGGCGCCGAAGCCCACCACCACCACCCGGCTTGCCCGTGCCGCCATGGCCTACAGCTTCACCCAGCCCTCGGGCGGCTCCTTGCCCGGATGGATGGTGCCGCAATTCGGGCAGGTGCGCGCCTTCTCGTCGCGGTAGAAGGCCTCATAGACCGGCGGCAGGTCATCGACGATGCTTTCCAGGTCCAGTTCGGCCCGGTGCACCCGCGTGCCGCATTCGAAACAATACCATTCGATCGCATCCAGCGCGCCTTCGGGCCGCGCGGGTTCGATCACCAGCCCGATCGAGCCCTCCTGCGGGCGCTGTGGCGAATGGCGCATATGGGCTGGCAGCAGGAACACATCGCCCTCGCGGATCGGCACGTCGTAGAATTCGCCGGTCGAGGTGTCATGCAACTTCAGCAACATGTCACCCTTGAGCTGGTAGAAGAACTCCTCCACCGGGTCGTCATGGTAATCGGTGCGCTTGTTGGGGCCGCCGACGACGGTGACCATCAGATCGGCATCCTTGAACACCATCTGATTGCCCACCGGGGGTTTCAGCAGATGGGCATGCTCGTCGATCCATTTCTGGAAGTTGAAGGCTTGCAGACGGGCCATGGCGGGTCTCCTTCTCCTCGGGTTCCGGTTACCACCCTCAAAGCGCCCGACGCGCACGGGTGGGTGGGTGGGGTGCCGCGTCGGGCGCTTGATACACTATGCCACCGGCTCGCGCCGCAGTTTCAGCCCGCAGGCCTCGAATGCCGCCCGCGTCGCCGCCTTCTCGGCCTCGGTCAACTCCAGCAGCGGCGCGCGCACCCGGCCCCCGGTCTGGCCAAGCAACTCCTGCCAGTACTTCTGATGGCTGTGCGGCTTCTCGGCTGGCCGCGTGTCCCGCAGCGCCCGGCGCACCGGTTCCAGCAAGGCCGAAATCGACCGCGCTTCCTCATGCCGCCCGGCCAGCGCCGCCGCCGTATACTCCCGCATCCGCCGATCAGCGGCCGTCTGGATCAGATAGGGCGGCGAGGAACACAGATAGAGTTGCCAACCCAGTTCGATGATATTGTCCAGCCATTCCTCTTCGGATGCAGTGGAGACGATGATCCGGTCGCCGGCCAGCCGCGTCAGTTCCGCATACATCGCCCGCGGCACCGAATACTTGATCGCCACCACCGTATCGATATCGGCCAGCCGGTTGCACAATTCGGGGCTCATCAGATACCCGCTGTCCGGGTGCGACCACAGCGCGATGCCGATATCGACGCGCGACGCGATCGTCTCGTAATAACGTATCAGCGTCTCGTCCTGCGCCTTGTGGAAATGCAGGATCGGCGCATGCACTACGATGTATTCGGCCCCGCATGCCTGCGCATGCCGCGCCAGATCGATCACCACATCCATGTTCTGGTCCGAGCACGACATGATCGTCTGCGCCCGCCCCCCCGCGCATTCCACCGCCAGATCGAAACAGCGCTTGCGCTCGTCCAGCGACATGGAAAAGAACTCGCCCTGCTTGCCGGCGATGAAGAACCCGTCGATGCCCAGATCGGTGATCCAGTGCTCCATATTCGCCCGAAAGCCGGCCTCGTCGATCCGGAGATCGTCATCGAAGGGCATCAGCGCCGCCGCCCAGATCCCCTTCATGTGGGCAAAGGCATGCGACTTGGCGTCCTTGCGACTGTATCTCATGGGCAGTCCTCCAGATTGTTCATGGCGCGCCACAGCCGTTCGGATGTCAAGGGCAGCGCGAGGTCGCGGTCGGTGAAAGGCGAAAGCGCATCCTGCGCGGCGTTCAGAAGCGCGGCGGGCACGCCGATGCAGCCGGCCTCGCCCACGCCCTTGGCGCCAAAGGCATTGGCGGCGGTTTCGGTGCTGATCTTCTCCAACCGCACCCGCCCCGGCATGTCGGCGGCGCGCGGCACGGCGTAATCCATCAGACTGCCGGTCAGCAACTGCCCGTCGGCGTCGATCACCAGCCGCTCCATCAGCGCCGCGCCCAGCCCCTGCGCCATGCCGCCCCAGAGCTGGCCCTCCAACAGCAGCGGGTTCAACACCCTGCCGGCGTCATCGACCCAGGTGATCCCCTCCACCCTCAGCGCGCCAGTGTCGCGGTCCACCGCCACCTCGGCCAGCACCGCGCCCGAGGCCCAGGCCTCGCCCGGCGCCGTATAGGTTTCCTCCACGCTCAGCGGCAGATGCCCGGCCAACGCCGCGCTGGCCGCTTCCCAGCCCGGAAAGTCATTGCCCCCCAGCAGCCCCTGCACCCGCTCACGCAGCGCCCGCGCGGCCGCCTTCATGGCGCTGCCGCCAATGGCGGTAGAGCGGCTGGCCAGCGCGCCGATACCCTGATCCAGCGCCCCACTATCGCCCTCGCCAACCGAGACCCGGCCCGGCTCGACCCCCAGTTCATCGGCCAGAAGCTGCGCGAAAGCCGTCTCGCGCCCCTGCCCCTGGGCCGAGGCGCCGGTCAAAGCCTCAAACCGCCCGTCCGGCGTCAAGGTCAGTTTCGCCGTCTCCCAGCCCCGCCCGCAAGGCTCGACATACAGCGCCAGCCCCAGCCCGACCACCTCGCCGCCCGCGCGCCGCTCGGCCTGCCGCGCACGCTTGGCCGCGTAATCGCTCGCCGCCTCCAGCCGGTCCAGCAGCGCGGCGTAATCGCCTGAATCCAGCCGCTCGCCGCTGGGGGTGTCATGGGGGAAAGCCCGGATGATGTTGCGCCGCCGCAGCGTGAACGGGTCCAGCCCCGCCGCCCGCGCGGCCTTGTCCATCGCGCGTTCCATCAGCATCGCCGCCTCTGGCCGGCCGGCGCCGCGATAGATGTTCACTGCGGGCAGATCGGTCAGCCGCACATCGACGGCGATATCCACCGCCGCCGCGCGGTAGGGGCCGGGCAGAATGCGGCCCGCGTTCGACACCGGCGCATAGGTCGAATAAGGCATCCAGTAGCCCAAGGCGAAGTCGAACCGCGCCTGCACCCCGGCGATCAGCCCGTCCGTATCCAGCGCCAGATCCGCCCGGCTGGCCGCACCCCGGCCATGGGTGGCCGAGAGAAACTCCTCCCCCCGCCCCGCCCGCCAGGCAACCGGGCGGCCGAGTTTCCTTGCGGCAAACGCGCAGAGCACATCCTCGGGGTAGATCGAGGCCTTGCCACCAAACGCGCCGCCCACATCCGGCGCCACCACCCGCAGCGCGCAAGGGTCAATCTGCAGCATGCGGGCCAGATCGTCGCGGGCGCGGTGCGGCGTCTGGGTAGACAGATACACGGTCAGCCCCTCCCCCTCCGGCACTGCCAGCGCCGCGCGCGGCTCCATGGCGAAGGGGGCGACGCGCGGGTGATCCAGCGTGACGGAAACCTGCGTGATCGACGCGCCCGGCTGGCCAACCTGCCACTCGGTCACCCGATGGCGGCTGTCGGTCGGCGTGTCCTCCTCGGTGTCCAGAAAGATCGCCTCGGCCGCGTCCTCGGCCGCAGCGCGGCTTTCGGCGATGATTGCCGCCACCGGCTGGCCAACCGCCGCCACGCGGCTTTGCGCCAGCACCACCATCGGCACCAGCGGCGCGCCCGGGATCAGCGGGTTCACGGCGGCAGGCGGCATCGCGCCCAGATCCTCGGCGGTCAGCACGGCGACCACGCCGGGCATCTGCGCGGCCTCTGCCGTGTCCAGGTCTACAATGCGGGCCGAAGCGACGGGCGCGCGGAACATGACCATGTGCAGGGCACCAGCAGGCACCAGATCGTCGGTGAACCGGCCCTGACCGCGCAGCAGCGCCGCATCCTCGCGCCGGCGCATGGCCTGGCCGATCCAGCCGCTGTTGCCTTGGTCCTTCGCCACCGCGCACCACTCCGATTGCTGTGAGACC
>SKNG01000415.1 GCA_007120685.1 Paracoccaceae bacterium
CCATATCTCCGGAAATCAGCCAGACCAGAGCTCAAAGCCCCAACCCGCGTCCCCAGCAGCAGCTCCCCGCAACCGGTGAAGCGCTATCTAGGTCCTGACAGAAAAACACGCAAGAGGGAAAATCACCCTGTCGGGGCGAATATTTCGGACAATGCCAGTTGTTGCGCGCAGCCCCGTCACCGGCGCAACATCTTGCCCCAGCCCGGCTATGGGCCGACATTTCCTGTCGGCTCGGCCGCTGCGGCGCGGCGGGCGCTGGCGCGGAGATGCCAGTGCAGACGCAGGCCGGCCAGAAACAGCGCCGCAGCCAGATAGAGGATCGGCTCAATCGGCCAGGATTTAACCAAGAGCAGATAATGCGCCGCCGCGCTGACTGCCGCGGGGAGCGCCAGAAGGTGCAGACGGCGCCAAGCCACCGCGCCGAGACGCCGAATCGCGCCGTCAGTCGAGGTCAGTGCAAGCGGCAGCAGCAACACAAAGGCCAGCATGCCGATGGTGATGAAGGGGCGGCGGACGATGTCGCGGCCCATTTCTGCCCAGAGGAACTGCTTGTCGAGCACCACCCAGACCAGCAGATGCAGCGCTGCGTAGCCGAAGCCCAGCACCCCCAGCGCGCGGCGAAAGCGGACCAGGTTGACCCCGGTCCAGCGCAGGATCGGAGTGACGCAGAGGCTCGCCAGCAGGAACTGCAGCGCAATCAGCCCCAGCTCGCGTTCATAGACGGCGACCGGGTCCACCCCCAGCCCGCCGGTGAACAGAAGCCATGTCAGCCAGACTGCCGGCACGCAGCCCAGCAGCCAGACCACCGCTGTCGGCAACCGCCGCAACCCGCGATTCGCGGTGGCAATCATCAGAAATACCGGGTCAGGTCCATGCCGTCATACAGATGAGCCACTTCCTCGCCATAGCCATTGAACATCTGCGTCGGCTGGCGGCTGGAGAACAATCCCCCGCCGATGACCCGCTCGGTGGCCTGGCTCCAGCGGGGATGATCCACTTCCGGGTTCACATTGGCGTAGAAGCCGTATTCTCGCGGCTGCGTGGCTTCCCAGGTTGCATAGGGCTGATCTTCGGTCACCGTGATGCGCACGATCGACTTGATCGACTTGAACCCGTATTTCCAGGGCACCACCAGCCGCAGCGGCGCGCCGTTCTGGTTGGGCAGGCTTTCATCCATGATGCCCGTGGCAAGGATGGTCAGCGGATGCATTGCCTCGTCCATCCGCAGCCCTTCGCGATAGGGCCAGTCGATGACCCGGCGGCTGACGCCCGGCATCTCTTCGGGCCGCAGCAGGGTCTCGAAGGAGACGTAATGGGCCGAGGGACGCACACCCACGCGGTTCAACAGCCCCGCCAGTTCGAAACCCACCCAGGGCACGATGCGCGACCAGCCCTCGACACAGCGAAAGCGGTATATCCGTTCCTCCAGCGGCTGACCGTGCAGGACATCGGCCAGATCATAGGTGCCCGGGCGTTCCACCAGACCGTCGATCACCACCGCCCAGGGATCTATGGTCATGCGATGCGCGAGGCGGGCCGGATCGGCCTTGTCCAGGCCGAATTCGTAGAAATTGTTGTACGTGGTGATCTCTTCCCAACTGTTCGGCGCCTCGTCGGTGGAAAACGTGCTGGCGCGCACGCCTTCGGGCCGGCTGCGCGCGGCAAGCGGCGCGGCCATACCCGCAGCCAGCGAAGCCGCAGCGCCGGTCAGCAGGGCGCGGCGGCTGGGCGAGGCCCGCGAGGCGAGGCGCTGGGACAGGATATCAGACCATCGGGGGTCGTTGGGATGCGATGGGCGCATGATGGTCTCCATGACTGCAGCTTGAAAAAGACTCTGCAAGTAAAGTGGCGCGCGTCGAGCGCTACGCAACGGTTTCACGCACACGTGAGCCCGACCGCGTATCAGGCAGTTGCGGGACCGCGCCCTGACTTGGTGCAAGAAAACCGCGATCAGGCCTCACGCAGTACACACAGGTCTGCACATGGTCGTGACTGGACACCCAAAAAACGCTCGGCTTAGGGCGCATTCTGCCACCGACAAGGCGTTTTCTAAGCAAATCCGGCGCCACTTCCGATGCATCCGATCCGCCACTGCGGCGTAGTACCCCATGTTGCCCGATCGACGGGCTACCAATGCAAACGGGAGATTGAAATGATCCGCAAGACACTTGTTGCCACCAGCTTTCTCGCCCTGACGGCGGCGCCGGCTCTGGCGCACAACCACGGCCAGACAATTGTCGACATCGCCGTCGAGAACGGCAACTTCACCACGCTGGGCGCGGCGGTCGAAGCTGCCGGCCTGGCCGATACGCTGTCCGGCGATGGTCCGTTCACCGTCTTTGCCCCCACCGACGACGCCTTTGCGGCGCTGCCCGAAGGCACCGTCGAGGCACTGCTGGACGATATCGAAACGCTGACCGGGATCCTGACCTATCATGTGGTCCCCGGCGCCGTGATGTCGGGCGATCTGTCGGACGGGATGATGGCTGAAACCGTGAACGGTCAGTCCGTGACCTTCACGGTGCGGGAGACGGTGCTGGTGGACGGCGCGACCGTCGTCATGCCGGATATCGAAGCCTCGAACGGGGTCATCCACGTCATCGATGCGGTCATCCTGCCGCAGTGATGAACGTCGCTAAGCCGGTCCGTGCATCCCGCACGGGCCGGCGATTTGCATCGTGAAGGGTTTAAGAAAATCAAACGTCGAAAGCTGCTTGCCACGGTTGTGGGCGCCACCGCGGCGACGGGTCTAACGCCGTTCGCCGCACTGGCCTCGGCGCGCCACCGCCGCCACGGCCCCGATATTGTCGACATCGCCGCCGGTAACGAAGACTTTTCCACCCTTGTTGCCGCCGTGCAGGCTGCCGGGTTGGCGGACACGCTGAAAGGGGCGGGGCCGTTCACCGTCTTCGCGCCCACCAATGACGCTTTCGCACGCCTGCCGGCTGGAACGGTTGAAAACCTGTTGCGGCCGGAAAGCCGCGATGCCCTGGTCAACGTGCTGACCTATCACGTCGTGCCCGGCATCATCCGTGCCGACATGCTGGTCGGCCAGCGTGGCAGGGTAGCGATGGTGAACGGGCAGTTCATCAGTGTTGACGGGCGCCATGGCGTCAAGATCAACCGCAGCGCCACCGTCACCGCGACGGACATCATGGCCTCGAACGGATTGATCCGGTGAAGTCATAGAATTGCTGGAAATTGTGGAGGGGCGCTGCCCTACTGGGAGGTGACACCTATGCCGGTTGCCGCCGGCGCCAGCGAGGGAGCACCCCATGAACAGGAGAATACCGGCATCCATGCGCACCCGCGAGTCTTTGAGCGGGCTGATCGAGGGGCGGCTTTCGTCGGCCG
>SKNG01000009.1 GCA_007120685.1 Paracoccaceae bacterium
CCGGCGCCGTGGTGATCGGGCGCAGCAACGTGCCAGAGCTTTCCTACCGGCTGGACACCGACAACCCGCTGCACGGGCGCACGCACAACCCCTGGGGGCGGCATCTTACGGCGGGCGGGTCCTCCGGCGGGGCGGGCTCGGCGGTGATGGCGGGCATGGGGGCACTGGCGCATGGCAGCGATATCGCCGGCAGCCTGCGCTGCCCGGCGATGGCCAATGGCGGGGTGACGCTGAAGCCCGGGCTGGGACGGGTGGCGGCCTGGAACCCCTCGCAGAAGGTCGAACGCGGGATGCTGACGCAGGCGATGTCGGTGCAGGGGCTGATCACCCGGCATGCGCGCGATCTGGCGCTGGCGATGCCGGTGATCATCCAGCCCGATCCGCATGACCCCTATCACGTCCCCCTGCCGTGGCAGGGGGGAGCGGTAGAGGAACCGCTGCGCGTCGGTTTCACCACCGAGACCTTCGGGCTTGACCTGCACCCGGCGCTGGAGCACGCGCTGCACCGGGCCCGCGAGGCGCTGGGCGATGCGGGCTATCTGGTGGAAGACATCACCCCGCCCGACATGCGCGCAATCGGCACCGACGGGTTTCGCGCCCTGATGGCCGAGGTGGCGCTGCTTATGGAAGAGGATATCCACAAGCTGGGCTCGCCCGTCATTGCCGAAGTGATGGCGGGCTACATGGACATCTTCCCGCGCTGCGATGCGGCCGAGTTCCAGCGCCTGGCCGGCCGGCGCAGCCACTACGCGCGGCAATGGTCGCTGGCCCTGCAGCGCCACCCGCTGGTGCTGTGCCCCTTCATGGCGCAACCCACCTTCGGCCCGGATGCCGACCGCGACGTGAAGGCGGTGATGGGCCGGGGCTTCTGGGTCTATGGCGTCAATTTCACCGGCCTGCCGGCGGGCTATGTATCGACCGGCGTGGCGGACCTGCCGCAGGGGCCGGTACCGGTGGGGGTGCAGATCATCGGTCGGCGCTGGCGCGAGGATCTGATCGTTCAGGCCATGGCCGCCATCGAGGACCGGCTGGGCAGCCTGTGCGGTCGGCTGTGGCAGCAGATGGGCTGAGCGCGCGCCGCCGGCGGCTCAGCAGTCCGGCTCGATCAGCCCCAGCCCGCGCAGATAGATGCCGACCCCGGTTTCCAGCAGTTCCTCGGGCGTGAAGGGCACGCGGGCGCCGGGCTTGGCGCGGGCGTAAAGCTCGACAATCCCGTGGCTCATGGCAGCGACATGGGCGGCGAACATGGCGGTGGGCGGGCGCTTGTCCGGCGGCAGGCGGGCCGACAGCGCCTCGGCGGCGCGGATCACCACGCGGTTGGCGCGCTCGGCCTCGCGCATCAGATCGGGGGACTGGCCCGGGGTGACGCCGCTTTCGAACATGGCGATGTAATGGCCCGGGTGCTTTCGGGCAAAGGCCAGATAGGCGCGGCCCACGGCCTCGAACGCGGCCAGAACGGTGGGTTTGCCGTCGTTGTAGGCATATTCCAGCAGATCGGCGAAAAGCGCGTAGCCCTGCCGCGCCACCTCGGCGATCAGTTCCTCGCGGCCGGCGAAATGGCGATAGGGCGCGGCGGCGGACACGCCGGCGGCCTTGGCGGCTTCGGCCATGGTAAAGCCAGTGGGGCCCTTGTCGGCGATCAGGTCCAGCGTCGCCTCGACCAGCGCCTGACGCAGATTGCCGTGATGATAGCCGCGCTTGCCCATGCGCCCCGGTCCTGCCTTTCTGCCGGGCGCCGTGCCGGGCTGCTGCCGCGCGGCTGCCGGGCCGGGGCGAAGGGATGACCCTGATCTAGCGCAGAACCGACCGGGGCCGCAACGCGGGGCAGGGTTGCAAATCGCCGGTCGCGCCTCTAGATGGGCGGGGAGAGGTCGGCGCGGGCAGGCACCTCGCCAACCCGGTCAGGTCCGGAAGGAAGCAGCCGCAACGAGACCCGCCTGGGTCGTGCCCGGCCTCTCACCTGTCGCCTGTCATGGTGCGTTTCCCCGGTTCTGCTGACCCGACGATCCGTCTTTGGCACGGGGTTTCCCGAGGCGCGGTGGCGGTCAGCTATGCGGGACGGAGCGGTCATCCTTCCGTGACGTAGCAGACGGCTTGCAGCTTGTTTCCATCCGGGTCGCGGACGTAGGCGGCATAATAATTGTCGCCATAGTGCGGACGGGGTCCGGGCTTGCCTGCACAGCTTCCACCTAAGCGCAGTGCCGTCTCATGGAAGGTATGAACCGCATCTTTCGTTTCGGCGATGAATGCGATGTGGGTGCCATTTCCCCATGTTGCAGGACGACCATCTTCCGGGGGATATAGGTAAATCGTCGGCATACCGCCATTCTCGTAGGCAGGCGGTTTGCCCGGCGGCTTCGGTAGGCGCTCAAAACCTAGGACGCCGAGAACCTCGTCATAGAAGCGTCCAGCGCGTTCTGTATCGTTGGTGCCGAGCGTGATGTGGCTGATGACGGACATCGGGACCTCTCTGTGATGCCCGGATAGAATAAAACATGAACAGTCCAGTGCCAATCGTTTTCGAGCAATGACCGCCATGGGCTCCAAGCCGCCGCTGGCCAACGGTCCCGCGGTCCAGCAGACTACCGACGCGGCTTGCGCCCAGGCGCGGTTGCCCCGGCAGGACGCCCCTTGCCGGCCGCGCCACCGCCCTTGCCGCCGCCAGCCGCCCGCGCGGCCCTTGCCGCGCCCAGGATTTCCTCGGCGATTTCCTCGGCCTCTTCGGGGTCGAAATCCAGCGGCAGTTCGATGCCTTCGGCCTCGATATACAGCCGCACCATGCCCAGCGTCGTCGGCCCGATCTGCAGATTGGCCGCGATGTCGCTTTCTTTGTCGATGCCCATGATGCGCTCCGTTTCCCGGCCCAGCCGGCCCCTTGCCGTGGTTACGGCAGCGTCGGGGGCGTTTCAAGCCCGCAGCCGGCAGGGCTATTGCATTCCCCAATACCCGGCGCTAAACGGGCGCCCAGTGCCGACGTAGCTCAGTTGGTTAGAGCACCAGATTGTGGATCTGGGGGTCCCCCGTTCGAGCCGGGGCGTCGGTACCATCCCGACACGCAACGACAGCGCCAGATAACCGGAACAAACGGGTCTGGCGACCCATGCCTAGGGTTGCGGCACCATCTTCACTGTATGCGTCAGATCCGGGTGGTCCTCCAACGCGGTCAGCAGGTTTCGAGGCGACAGGGTGACCGGCAGGTCCTCAAATTCGTCCAGTTCCGCCAGCACCACGCTGAGGCCCCAGGCACACAGGCCGAAGGCCAGAGGCGGCATCGCCTGCGCGCGGGCAAGCGCCATTTCGGCCTGATCCGGCGGCAGGTCGATCACGAAGCGATGCAGACGCCAGCTTTCAGG
>SKNG01000439.1 GCA_007120685.1 Paracoccaceae bacterium
ACCTATGTGATGGAGCGCGGGATCGTCGCGGATCTGTCCATCGTCAAGGCGTGGAAGGCCGATGCGACGGGCAACGCGGTGTTCCGCAAGACCGCGCGCAACTTCAACCCGCCGGCGGCGACCTGCGGGCGGGTCTGCGTGATGGAGGTGGAAGAGATCGTGCCGGTGGGCAGCCTGGACCCGGACCATATCCATCTGCCGGGCATCTATGTGCACCGCCTGATCCAGGGCGAGCATGAAAAGCGGATCGAACAGCGCACCGTGCGCGCGGCCTGACCGGATGCTGATCGACCAGCGCCTGGGCAGCTATGACGAGGTCGCCGGGCAGGCGGCCGAGGGTCTGCGCCCGGTGCTGGCGGCCCTGCGCGCGCTGGCGCATGAAGTGCACCCGGATGGCGTGGAGACGGCGAGCCGCAAGGAACGTTCGGTCAGCTGGGGCTTCGAGGGCGGCAAGATGAATAGCTGGTACGCCTATGCGATGCCCCACAAGGCGCATGTGAACCTGGGTTTCTTCCATGGCGTCGATCTGCCGGACCCCGAGCGGCTGCTGGAAGGCACCGGCAAGCGCCTTCGGCATGTGAAACTGCGCGATCCGGCGGCGGCACTGGCGCCGGCGGTCCGCGCCCTGATGATCGCCGCGCGCGACGAGCGCCGCGCGGCCCTGACAACCTGAAGGAGGCGAGAATGCCCTGGGACCGCAATCAGATGGCCGCCCGCGCGGCGCGTGAGCTTGAGGACGGGATGTATGTCAACCTGGGCATCGGCATCCCCACGCTGGTGGCCAATTACATCCCCGAGGGGATGACGGTGACGCTGCAATCGGAAAACGGGATGCTGGGCATCGGGCCGTTTCCGACCGAGAACGAGGTCGACCCCGACCTGATCAATGCCGGCAAGCAGACGGTGACGGCGCTGCCGCACACCGCCTATTTCGACAGCGCGCAGAGTTTCGCGATGATCCGCGGCGGCAAGATTGCCATGGCGATCCTGGGCGCGATGGAAGTGGCCGAGAACGGCGATCTGGCGAACTGGATGATCCCGGGCAAGCTGGTCAAGGGCATGGGCGGGGCGATGGACCTGGTCGCCGGGGTGAAGCGGGTGGTGGTGGTGATGGACCACACCAACAAGGCCGGCGAGACGAAGGTGCTGAAGGCCTGCACCCTGCCGCTGACCGGGCAAGGCGTGGTGAACCGGATCATCACCAATCTGGGGGTTCTGGATGTCGTCGAAGGTGGCCTGAAGATCGTCGAACTGGCCGACGGGGTCAGCGAGGCGGACCTGCGCGCCGCGACCGAGGCCACGATCGCCCACTGAGGCGCGTCAGCGCAGGTTGCCACGGCGGTGCGGCGAACGGTGGGCCGGCGGGGGCTCCCGCGCGGGGGCGCCGGATTGAAAATCCGGCACCCCCCCTTGGGCCGGGCGCCGCGCTGGCGCGCGGCGCTTGTCTGGCCTTATAACGGCGCGCCATGAATGCGTGACACGCGTGCGACGACCGGCGGGCCATTTGAGTATTTCGGGCAAGATGACGGGTAAAGCCGGAGTTACCCGCTTCCCCCGCGCTTGACAGCCCGCCATGCGCGCCGCATGAAGCCGGCACCCTGCCACATGGCTTTGGCAGCGCCCATATTCGGAGACAGGCATGGCAAGTGCTACCGGCAAGCAGGATGGCTGGAAGGAAACCGTCAAGACCGTCTTCTGGGCGCTGGTCATTGCAGGGATCTTCCGCACGCTGTTCTTCCAGCCCTTCTGGATTCCCTCTGGCTCGATGAAACAGACGCTGCTGATCGGCGATTTCCTGTTCGTCAACAAGATGGCCTATGGCTATTCGCGCTGGTCCTGCCCCTTCGGCCTGTGCCCCATCCCCGGCCGAATCCTGGCGCGCGAGCCCGAACGCGGCGATATCGTGGTGTTCCGCCATCCGGTATCCGGCGCCGATTACATCAAGCGCGTGATCGGCATGCCCGGCGACACGGTTCAGATGCGCGACGGCACGGTCTGGCTGAACGGCGAGGCAATCCCGCAGGAGCCCGACGGCATGTTTGTGGAAACCTACGAGCGTCAGGGATCGGCCGGCCAGTTTCCGCGCTGCATGAACGCGCCCGTGGGTCAGGGCGGGCAGTGCATCAAGGCGCGCTACATCGAGACCCTGCCCGGCGGGCGGCAGTTTCCGGTCCTGAACATCGAGGACGGCGGGTTTGCCGACAACACGGCGCTGTTCACTGTTCCTGAAGGGCATTTCTTCTTCATCGGCGACAACCGCGACAATTCCGTCGACAGCCGGTCGCCGCAGAATGTCGGCGGGGTGGGCATGGTGCCCTTCGAGAACCTGATCGGCCGTGCGAACCGGGTGGTGTTTTCCTCTGCCGGCTCCTCCATGCTGGCCTTCTGGACCTGGCGCGGCGACCGGTTCTTCTACCGGCTGCAATAGGCCGGTCATGCGGGTCTCGGCCGAAATCACGGCGTTTTCGGACCGGCTGGGCCACCGCTTTGGCCGGTCCGACCTGCTGGTGCGGGCGCTCACCCATGCCTCGATCGGCTCGCGTACACGGCCGGATAACCAGCGGCTGGAATTCCTGGGCGACCGGGTGCTGGGGCTGGTCATGGCCGAGGCGCTGCTGGCCGCCGACCGCCAGGCGGCCGAAGGGCAGTTGGCGCCTCGCTTCAACGCCCTGGTGCGGCGCGAGACGCTGGCCGAGGTGGCGCGCCGGCTGGACCTGGGCACGGTATTGCGCATGGGCCGGTCGGAGATGCTGACCGGAGGGCGGCGCAAGGAGGCGCTGCTGGCCGATGCGATGGAGGCGGTGATCGCCGCCGTCTATCTTGATGCCGGGCTGGAGGCGGCGCGCGGGGTGATCCTGCGGCACTGGCGCGGGCTGATCGACAGCGTGGACGTGGATGCGCGCGACGCCAAGACCACCCTGCAGGAACTGGTGCAGGCCCGTGGTGAGCCGCCGCCGGTTTATGCCGAACTGGCCCGCGAAGGCCCGCCGCATGCGCCGCTCTTTACCATCAAGGTGCAACTGGCCGACGGCACCGAGGCGCAAGCGCAGGCCGGCTCGAAACGGCAGGGCGAACAGGAGGCGGCGCGCATGTTGCTGGAACGGCTGGAGGGGGGCGCATGAGCGAGAATAGCCCAAAGAGCACGCGCGCCGGCTTCGTGGCGCTGATCGGCGAGCCGAATGCCGGCAAGTCGACGCTTTTGAACCGCATGGTGGGCGCCAAGGTGTCGATCGTCACGCATAAGGTGCAGACGACGCGCGCGCGCATCCGGGGCGTGGCGATGGAAGGGGCGGCGCAGCTGGTCTTCGTCGACACCCCCGGCCTGTTCCGCCCGCGCCGCCGGCTGG
>SKNG01000222.1 GCA_007120685.1 Paracoccaceae bacterium
TCATCTTCTTCACCTTCTTCTACACGCTCAACGTGTCGTTCAAGGTGGAGGAAGTGGCCGAGAACCTGAAGAACCAGAACGGCTTCATCCCCGGTATCCGCCCGGGCAAGCGGACCGAGGATTACCTGTATTTCGTCGTCACCCGCATTGTCACCGTGGGGTCGATCTATCTGGCCGGCGTTGCCCTGATGCCGGAAGTGCTGCGTGCGCAACTGGCGATTCCGTTCTATTTCGGCGGCACCTCGGTGCTGATTGTCGTGGTGGTGGGTATGGACACGATGAGCCAGGTCCAGTCGCATCTGGTGGCGCATCAGTACGAGGGGCTGCTGGAGAAATCCAAGCTTCGCGGCAAGGGCCGGGGCAGCACGCGCGGTGGAGCGGCGCCGCGGAAGGGGCCGAGCCGGCGATGAACATCATTCTTCTGGGCCCGCCGGGCGCGGGCAAGGGCACGCAGGCCGGCAAGCTGGTCAGCAAGCACGGCATGGTGCAGCTTTCCACCGGCGACATGCTGCGCGCGGCGCGGTCCTCGGGCACCGAGATGGGCAAGCGCGTGGCGGCGGTGATGGACCGGGGCGAACTGGTCACCGACGATATCGTGATCGGCCTGATCGGCGAGGCGCTGGACGAGGCGGCGGCCTCGGGCGGGGTGATTTTCGACGGCTTCCCGCGCACGCTGGCGCAGGCCGATGCGCTGGGCGACCTGCTGGCGGGCAGGGGGCAGGGCCTCGATGCGGTGGTGGAACTGCGCGTCGATGACGAGGCGCTGGTCGAGCGGATCACCGGGCGCTATTCCTGCGGCGATTGCGGCGCGGTCTATCATGACCGCACGAAGCCCACGCAGGTTGACGGGGTCTGCGATGTCTGCGGCTCCACCAATCTGCAACGCCGCGCCGATGACAGCGAGGAAAGCCTGCGTCAGCGGCTGATGGAATATTACAAGAAGACCTCGCCGCTGGTCGGATACTATCACGCCAAGGGCAACTTGCGCGTGGTTGACGGGCTGGCATCGATGGAGGCGGTCGAGGCCGGGATCGAGGCGGCGCTGGCGCGCTGAGCGGGGGGCGGCCGGAGCGCTTGCCGACCCCTCTTGACGCCCGCGCGAAAACGCCCTAGGCGATGCGCCTGTTCGACGGACCGAGTCGCCTGCGACTCGGTTCTTTACATTGGCACGGCCACTGCGGCCCGTGTTGTGAAAAAAGGTTCTGGCGCTACGGAACCGCAACAAAAGGAAACCCCCCGCGTGGCACGAATTGCTGGCGTCAACATCCCCACGGGGAAGCGCGTCCCCATTGCGCTGACCTATATCCACGGCATCGGAGCTTCCGTTGCCACCAAGATCGTCACTGCCCTGAACATCGATCCGGCTCGCCGCATCAACCAGCTGTCCGATGAGGAAGTGCTGGCGATCCGCGAGTATATTGACGGCAACCTGACCGTAGAGGGCGACCTGCGCCGCGAGGTGCAGATGAACGTCAAGCGGATGATGGACATCGGCAGCTATCGTGGTCTGCGCCACCGCCGCGGCCTGCCGGTGCGCGGTCAGCGCACCCACACCAACGCCCGCACCCGCAAGGGCCCGGCGAAACCGATCGCCGGCAAGAAGAAGTAAGGGGGCAGGACGATGGCTCGTGACAAGACGCGCGTGAAGCGCAAGGAACGCAAGAACATCGCCACCGGCGTGGCGCATGTGAATTCGACCTTCAACAACACCAAGGTCCTGATCTCTGACGTGCAGGGCAATGCGATCTCCTGGTCGTCGGCCGGCACCATGGGTTTCAAGGGCTCGCGCAAATCGACCCCTTATGCCGCCCAGCTGGCGGCCGAAGACGCGGCGAAAAAGGCCATGGATCACGGCATGCGCACCCTCGAGGTCGAGGTGCAGGGGCCGGGTTCGGGCCGCGAATCGGCGCTGCGCGCGCTGGCCGCCGCCGGGCTGAACATCACCGCGATCCGCGACGTGACGCCGCTGGCACATAACGGCTGCCGCGCGCCGAAGCGCCGCCGGGTCTGACGGCGCATATATCTATGCGGGCTGCGCCTTTCGCGCGGCCCGTTTATGTCGTTTCGGGCCCCGCCATTTCGGTCACGGGCCCGGTCCTCGGGCGTATCGGGCTTAGGGCATGGGCGCGATACAGGAATGGAGGCGAACCACATGATCCACAAGAACTGGCAGGAACTCATCAAGCCCGCGCAGCTTGACGTCAAGCCCGGCGCCGACCCCGCGCGCCGCGCCACGGTCACCGCCGAGCCGCTGGAGCGCGGCTTCGGCCTGACCCTGGGCAATGCGCTGCGCCGCGTGCTGATGTCGTCCCTGCAGGGCGCGGCGATCACCAGCGTGCAGATCGACAATGTGCTGCACGAGTTCTCCTCGGTCGCCGGCGTGCGCGAGGATGTGACCGACATCGTGCTGAACCTGAAGGGCGTCGCCCTGCGCATGGATGTCGAGGGGCCGAAGCGGATCAGCGTCTCGGCGCGCGGCCCGGCGGTGGTCAAGGCGGGCGATATCGCCACCACCGCGGGCATCGAGGTGCTGAACAAGGACCATGTCCTGTGCCATCTGGACGAGGGCGCGGAGCTTTACATGGAACTGACGGTGAATACCGGCAAGGGCTATGTCTCGGCCGAGAAGAACCGGCCCGAGGATGCGCCGATCGGCCTGATCCCGATCGACGCGATCTATTCGCCGGTGAAGAAGGTCGCCTACGAGGTTACGCCGACCCGCGAGGGGCAGGTGCTGGACTATGACAAGCTGACCATGAAGATAGAGACCAATGGCGCGGTCACGCCGGATGACGCGGTGGCCTATGCCGCGCGCATCCTGCAGGACCAGTTGCAGATCTTCGTCAACTTCGAAGAGCCGGAATCGGCCGGCCGCGGTGGCGACGACGAGGGGCTGGAATTCAACCCGCTGCTGCTGAAGAAGGTGGACGAGCTGGAACTGTCGGTGCGCTCGGCCAACTGCCTGAAGAACGACAACATCGTCTATATCGGCGATCTGATCCAGAAGACCGAGGCCGAGATGCTGCGCACCCCGAACTTCGGGCGCAAGTCCCTGAACGAGATCAAGGAAGTGCTGTCCGGCATGGGCCTGCATCTGGGCATGGAGGTCGAGGACTGGCCGCCCGAGAACATCGAGGATCTGGCCAAGCGCTTCGAGGACCAGTTCTGAGCCAATTGCGGGGGCGGGCCACTGCCCTCGCAGACGATCCCGGGCATATCGCCCGCAAGGAGAGCGGCGTTCACGCAGGCGCCGCCGGACAAAGCAAAACGTTGATAGGAGAAGACCCATGCGTCACGCCCGCGGCTATCGCCGCCTGAACCGCACCCATGAGCACCGCA
>SKNG01000499.1 GCA_007120685.1 Paracoccaceae bacterium
CAGGCGCGCGCCGCCGGCAATGGCGAGGTTCTGGACCAGTTCGCGAAGGACTATCCGCGCGGCCCGCATGACAAGCCCGAATCGATGTGCCCGGCTTTCGGATCGCTTCGTGTGGGCCTGCGGATGCGGCGGGTGGCGACGGTGCTTTCGGGCTCGGCCTGCTGCGTCTATGGGCTGACCTTTGTCAGCCATTTCTACGGCGCGCGGCGTTCGGTGGGCTATGTGCCCTTCAATTCCGAGACGCTGGTCACCGGCAAGCTGTTCGAGGATATCCGCGATTCGGTGCATGAGATGGCCGACCCCGAGCGCTATGACGCGATCGTGGTGACCAATCTTTGCGTGCCCACGGCCTCGGGCGTGCCCTTGCGGCTGTTGCCCAAGCAGATCAACGGCGTGCGCATCGTCGGCATCGACGTGCCGGGCTTCGGCGTGCCGACCCATGCCGAGGCCAAGGATGTGCTGGCCGGGGCGATGCTGAACTATGCGCGCCAGGAGATCGAGGCCGGGCCGGTGCCCGCCCCCGTCGCGGGCCGCGATGACCGCCCCACCGTGACGCTGCTGGGCGAGATGTTCCCCGCCGATCCGATGATGATCGGTGCGATGCTGGCGCCGATGGGGCTGGCCGCCGGGCCCGTGGTACCGACGCGCGAATGGCGCGAGCTTTATGCCGCGCTCGATTGCTCGGTCGTCGCCGCGATCCATCCCTTCTATTCGGCCGCCGTGCGCGAGTTCGAGGCCGCGGGCCGGCCCATCGTCGGCTCGGCCCCGGTGGGCGCCGAGGGCACGCATGACTGGCTGGCTGCCATTGGCGAAGCGCATGGCGTGCCCGCCGCGCAGATCGGTGCCGCGCAGAACGCCTTCGTGCCCGCCGTCAAGGCGGCACTCGCCAAGGCCCCGATCAAGGGGCGGATCACGCTGTCGGGCTATGAGGGCTCGGAATTGCTGGTCGCGCGCCTGCTCATCGAGAGCGGGGCGGATGTGGCCTATGTGGGCTCGGCCTGCGCGGGGTCGCGCTGGAACCAGGCCGACAAGGAATGGCTGGAAGCGCGCGGCGTGGCGGTGAAGTTCCGCGCCTCATTGGCCGATGACCTGGCCGCCTGCGACGGGCTTGACCCCGATCTGGTGATCGGCACCACGCCGGTGGTGCAGCACGCCAAGGAACGCGCGATCCCGTCGCTTTACTTCACCAATCTGATCTCGGCGCGCCCGCTGATGGGGCCTGCCGGGGCGGGCAGCCTCGGTGAGGTGGTCAATGCCGCCATCGCCGGGAAAGAGCGCATGGACAAGATGAAGGCGTTTTTTGACGGCGTCGGCGAGGGCGACACCGCCGGTGTCTGGGAGGGCGATCCCAATCTGCGCCCCGATTTCCGCGCCGCGCATCAAAAGAAGCTCGACAAGGCCGCGAAGGCCGCCAAGGCGCAGGAGATGATATGACCCTGTTCTTCATCTTGCCCCAAATACTCAATGCCACGGCCGCCACCGGCGCCACGCCCGGGGGGGTGATCTGATGCTCGTTCAGGATCATGACCGCGCTGGCGGCTACTGGGGCGCCGTCTATGCCTTCTGCGCCGTGAAGGGTTTGCAGGTGGTGATCGACGGGCCGGTGGGCTGTGAAAACCTGCCCGTGACCTCGGTCCTGCACTATACCGACGCGCTGCCGCCGCATGAATTGCCCATCGTGGTGACCGGACTGGGCGAGGAGGAACTGGGCCGCGACGGCACCGAGGGCGCGATGAAGCGCGCCTGGAAGGTGCTGGACCCGGCGCTGCCCGCCGTGGTGGTGACCGGCTCCATCGCCGAGATGATCGGCGGCGGCGTCACGCCCATGGGCACCAATATCCAGCGCTTCCTGCCGCGCACCATCGATGAGGACCAGTGGGAAGCCGCCGACCGCGCGATGACCTGGATCTTCACCGAATTCGGCATGACCAAGGGCCGCATGCCGCGCGAGGCCAAGCGCGAGGAGGGCGCAAAACCGCGCGTCAACATCCTCGGGCCGATGTATGGCACCTTCAACATGCCCTCGGACCTGGCAGAAATCCGCCGCCTGATCGAAGGCATCGGGGCCGAGGTCAACATGGTCATGCCGCTCGGCGCGCATCTGGCCGAGATGCGCAATCTGGTCAATGCCGACGCGAATATCGTGATGTATCGCGAATTCGGGCGCGGGCTGGCCGAGGTGCTGGGCAAACCCTATCTGCAGGCGCCCATCGGCATGGAGAGCACCACGCTTTTCCTGCGCAAGCTGGGTGAAATCCTGGGCCTTGACCCCGAGCCCTTCATCACGCGCGAGAAGCATTCGACGCTCAAGCCGATGTGGGACCTCTGGCGCTCGGTCACGCAGGATTTCTACGCCACGGCCAGCTTTGCGGTGGTGGCCAATGAGACCTATGCGCGCGGCCTGCGCAATTTCCTGGAAAATGATCTGGGCATGCCCTGCGCCTTTGCGGTCGCCCGCGTGCGCGGCGCCAAGACCGACAATGAGCGCGTGCGCGCGCTGATGGGGGAAAAGCGACCGCTGATCGTCTTCGGCTCGATCAACGAGAAGATGTACATGGCCGAGCAGAAGGCCGGTCACGGCCCCGCCCCCGCCTTCATCCCGGCCAGTTTTCCGGGCGCCGCGATCCGCCGCGCCACCGGCACGCCGATGATGGGCTATGCCGGCGCCACCTATGTGCTGCAGGAGGTCTGCAACGGGCTCTTCGATGCGCTCTTTCACATCCTGCCGCTGGGCAGCCAGATGGACGCGCATGAGGCCACGCCGGCGACGCTGAAACGCGATCTGCCCTGGTCCGAGGCCGCCAAGGCCGAGCTCGACCGCATCGTCGCCCAGCATCCGATCCTGACCCGCATCTCGGCGGCGCGCACGCTGCGCGATGCCGTCGAGAAGGCCGCGCTTGAGCGCGGCGCCGAGCAGGTCGAACCCGAACTGGTGCGGGGCGTCAGCCCGGCATCCGCAAACGCCTGATAACAGGAGGAAAAAAACCATGGCCGACTATACGGTTAACGCCCCGCCCCGCCCGCGATCAGAGCGCGGCCAGCGTTGGGAATATCGGCTCTATTTTTCCGTCGTCTTCGCGCTGGCGCTGGTGACCGGTCTGCTCACCTGGTCCTGGCGGCTGGCCAGCACCGGGCGTCTGCCCCGGCTTGGCCCGGTGGGGCGTGCGCTCAAGGATGCGCGCGTCATCGCGCCGATCATCTTTCGCAGCTGAAAGGCCGCGATCCGATCTTCCCGTAGGCCAGGGCCTGCGGGAGCGGTGCCGCCCATGAAGGGGGGTGCCATCCCGGCCGCAGGGTGTGCGGCGTCAGTCTTATGATCCGGAGGATACTATGGC
>SKNG01000229.1 GCA_007120685.1 Paracoccaceae bacterium
GCGGGCTGGTCTTCGTGCTGCTGGGCCGGGTGCCGGTGCGCGGCGAGGTGATCGCGCATCCGGCCGGCTGCGAGATCGAGATCCTGGAGGCCGATCCGCGCCGGGTGAAGCGGTTGCGGCTTCGGCGGCTGGATGGCGCAGAGAGCCAGGACGCGGCCGCTTCCGTTGCCGCGCTCAGGGATGCGGCGGCGACGCTGGCGGTGGCCAGTGCGGGCGCGCCGCCGCTGGCCTCGGTAACGGCATCGCCGGACGCGCCGGTGTCAGCATCGGATGCGCCAGACCCGGAGGCGCCTCAGGCGACCCGGATGCGGGAACAGAAACAGGCGCAGACGCAGGAACAGGGCGCGCAACGGCGCGCGGCGCGGTGATGGGCATTGCGGAAAAGTGCGCCCCAGGGCCAGGACGCCCGGGCAAGGCGGGCTGACCCGGTGTCAGGCTTGATCCCATGGCTGGCGCGCCGGCCGGCCCTTCTGGGGCTGCCCGCCGGGCTGGCCATGGCGCTGGGACAGCCGCCATGGGGGCTTTGGCCGCTGGCGCTGGCCGGCATGGCCGTGGCGCTGTGGCTGATCGCCACCGCACCGGACCCGCGGGCGGGGTTTCTGCGCGGCTGGCTGGCCGGGGCGGCGGGCTTTGCCCTGGCGATGGTCTGGATTGTCGAGCCGTTTCTGGTCGAGCCCGAGCGGCATGGCTGGATGGCCCCCTTCGCGCTGGTG
Organism: Paracoccaceae bacterium; assembly: GCA_007120685.1. Lineage (GTDB taxonomy): Bacteria > Pseudomonadota > Alphaproteobacteria > Rhodobacterales > Rhodobacteraceae > Pararhodobacter. The sequence continues at coordinate 714 of SKNG01000229.1, forward strand.
CTGCTGCCCGGCGGGCTGGCGCTGTTCTGGGGGCTGGCGGGCGCCTTTGCCGTCTGGGCGGCCCGAGGCGCGGGGGCGCGGCTGGCACTGGGCGCGGTGGCGCTGACCGGGGCCGAAGGGTTGCGCGGCTGGCTGTTCACCGGCCTGCCCTGGGCGCAGGCCGGGCATATCTGGATCGACACCCCGGTACTGCAACTGGCCGCGCTGGGCGGGGCCTACGGGCTGAGCGCGCTGGCGCTGGGCGTGGCCGCGGCGATGGCCGGGGGCTGGCTGTTGTGGCACGCGGGCCGGAGGGCGCCGGCGCTGGGTACGGCCGTGGCGGCAGGGCTGGTGCTGGGTATGGGCTGGGGCTGGGGGCTGGCGCGCCTGGCTGAAGCACCACCCGATGACCAGCCGCTGCGGCTGCGGCTGGTGCAGCCCAATGCCACGCAACCGCTGAAATGGGACCCCGACTATGCCGAGTTGTTCTTCTACCGCCATCTGGATCTGAGCGCGGCGCCGGCCGAGGACGGGCGCGCGCCCGATCTGGTGATCTGGTCCGAAACCGCCGTGCCCTTCTTTCTGGAAAACCCCGGCAACGCGCTGGAGGTCGCGGCGCAGGTGATCGGCGCGGGCCGGCTGATCCTGGGCGTCCAGCGCAGCGAGATCGGCGGCGATGGCGTGCGGCGCTTCTTCAACAGCCTCGCGGTGCTGGATGGCGACGGGGCACCCACGCATCTCTATGACAAGCATCATCTGGTGCCGTTTGGCGAATATGCCCCGGTGCTGGGGCAGTTTTCGGACCGGTTCGGCGGGCTGGCCGCGCAGGTGCTGGCGGGCTACAGCGCCGGGCCGGGGCCGATGCTGCTGGATCTGGAGCCGGTGTTGCCCGGCGCCGGGCGGGTGCTGCCGCTGATCTGTTACGAGGCGATCTTTCCGCGCAACCTGCGCGGCACCGAGCGGCCGGACTGGTTGCTGCAGGTCACCAATGACGCCTGGTTCGGCGCCCGGATCGGCCCGTTCCAGCATCTGGCGCAGGCCCGGCTGCGCGCGGTGGAACAGGGGCTGCCGCTGGCGCGCGCGGCCAATACCGGCGTCAGCGCCATGATCGACGCGCGCGGGCAGGTGGTGGCCAGCCTGGGGCTGGACCGGGCCGGGATCGTCGATGCCAATCTGCCCGGTGCGCTGCCGCCGACGCCCTACGCGCGCGGCGGCGACTGGCCCTGGTATCTGGCGCTGACGCTGGTGCTGGGGCTGGCCGCCGGGCAGCGCTGGCGCAATCGGCATTGACGCGGGCGGACCAAGACGGTAGCCGCATCGCACCTCCGTCACAACGGCTTCCTGGCGTGGCGGCGATACCCAATGGAGCACTTTTCATGACAAGACAGAACTACATCTTCACCTCGGAATCGGTTTCCGAGGGGCACCCGGACAAGGTCTGCGACCGCATCTCGGACGCCGTGCTGGATTATCTGCTGGCCGAGGATCCCCTGGCCCGCGTCGCTTGCGAGACCTTCGCCACCACCGGGCTTGTCGTGATCGGCGGCGAGATCGGCCTGCCGGCCCGCGACGGGCGGCCGGGGCCGGAGCGGCTGAAGGATGTGATGGGCCGCATCGGCGAGATCGCGCGCGACTGCATCAAGGACATCGGCTACGAACAGGACAAGTTCCACTGGAACACCTGCCATGTGCTGAACTTCCTGCACGAACAGTCGGTGGATATCGCCAAGGGCGTGGCCGGCGAGGCGTCGTCGGACGGCACCCAGGCGGCCGAGGGCGCGGGCGATCAGGGCATCATGTTCGGCTATGCCGTGGACGAGACGCCGGAACTGATGCCGGCGCCGATCCTTTATGCGCATGCGATCCTGCGGCGGCTGGCCGAGGCCCGCAAATCTGGCGCGCTGCCGATGCTGGGGCCGGACGCCAAGAGCCAGCTTTCGATCCGCTATGAGGGTGGCAAGCCGGTGGAGGTGACGCAACTGGTGGTTTCGCACCAGCATCTGGACCCCAGCCTGACCAGCGCCGATGTGCACGCGATCATCCGGCCGTATGTGGAGGAGGTTCTGCCCGAGGGCTGGCTGAACGGCGGCACCGAATGGCATGTGAACCCGACCGGCAAGTTCCTGATCGGCGGGCCGGATGGCGATGCGGGGCTGACGGGGCGCAAGATCATCGTCGACACCTATGGCGGCGCGGCGCCGCATGGCGGCGGGGCGTTTTCCGGCAAGGATCCGACCAAGGTGGACCGCTCGGCCGCCTATGCGGCGCGCTATCTGGCCAAGAATGTAGTCGCCGCCGGGCTGGCCGCGCGCTGCACGCTGCAGCTTTCCTATGCCATCGGCGTGGCGCGGCCCTTGTCGATCTATGTCGATACGCATGGCACCGGGCAGGCCGATGACGCGGCGATCGAGAAGGCGGTGGCGCAGGTGATGGACCTGACCCCGCGCGGCATCCGCACCCATCTGGGGCTGAACCGGCCGGTCTATGCACGCACCGCCGCCTATGGGCATTTCGGACGCGCGCCGGAGGAGGATGGCGGGTTCTCGTGGGAGCGGACGGATCTGGTCGATACGCTGAAAAAGAACGTGTGATCTTGTAAGGTGGGTGTGAACCCACCCTCA
>SKNG01000238.1 GCA_007120685.1 Paracoccaceae bacterium
CAGGCCGGGCGGGCAGGCGCTGACGCCGGCCGGCGCCGCGCTTCTGGCCGAGGCCGAGGCGATGGAGAAAGCCGCCGCCCGCATCGCGCTTGCCGCCGCCGGGGCCAGCGCGCGGCTGGAAGGCACAGTGCGGCTGACGGCGGCGCGGATCGTCGCGCATTATCTGCTGCCGCCGATTCTGGCGCAGTTGCGGCAGGAGGAGCCAGGGATCGAGATCGAACTCGTCGCCTCGGACCAGCCAGAGAACCTGCTCTTTCGCGAGGCCGACATCGCGCTGCGCATGTTCCGGCCCGAACGCGGCGATCTGACGGTGCAGAAGCTCGCCGATCTGCCGCTCGGGCTTTATGCCTCGCCGGGGTATCTGGACCGCACCGGACGGCCCGGGACCCTTGAGGATCTGATGCGGCTGGATTTCGTCGGCTATGACCGGTCGGACCTGATGCTGCGGGCGATGGCGGCAAACGGTATCGACGTCGGGCGCGACTTCTTTCCGCTGCGCTGCGACGATCAACTGGTGCACTGGGCGCTGGTCCGCGCAGGCTGTGGGGTCGGTGGCATGCAGTGCGGCATCGCCGAGGCCGATCCCGGTGTCGAGCGCATCGCCCCCTTCGTTGCGCTGCCGCCGCTGCCGGTCTGGCTGGCCGTGCCCGAGGCGCTGCGCCATGTTCCCCGCATCGAAAGGGTGCGCCGGGCGCTGGTGGCGCATTTCGCGCGCACCGGTGCGGCTTGACGCCGCGCCCCGCCCGGCCTAGGCCAACGCAGCACGTACAATCAGGTGAACCCCATGCCAAATTCCCTTCTCATCCTCCCTGGCGACGGTATCGGCCCCGAGGTCATGGCCGAGGTGCACAAGATCATCGACTGGTTCGGCGCCAACCGTGGCCTGGCCTTCGATGTCAGCGAGGATCTGGTGGGGGGCGCGGCCTATGACGCGCATGGCACGCCGCTGCATGACGATACCATGGCCAAGGCGCAAGAAGTCGATGCCGTGTTGCTGGGCGCTGTCGGCGGGCCGAAATACGACGCGCTGGATTTCAGCGTGAAGCCCGAACGTGGGCTTCTGCGCCTGCGCAAGGAGATGGATCTCTTCGCCAACCTGCGCCCGGCGCAGTGCTTTGACGCGCTGGCCGATTTCAGCAGCCTGAAGCGCAAGGTCGTGGCCGGGCTCGACATCATGATCGTGCGCGAACTGACCTCGGGCGTCTATTTCGGCGAGCCGCGCGGCATCCATACCGAGGGCAATGAGCGCGTGGGCATCAACACCCAGCGCTATACGGAATCGGAAATCGCCCGGGTGGCGCGGTCGGCGTTTGAACTGGCCCGCAAGCGCGGGAACAAGGTCTGTTCGATGGAAAAGGCCAATGTCATGGAATCCGGCATCCTTTGGCGCGAGGTGGTGCAGGAGGTGCATGACCGAGAATACCAGGATGTGGAGCTTTCCCACATGTATGCCGATGCCGGCGCCATGCAGTTGACCCGCTGGCCGAAACAGTTCGACGTGATCGTGACCGACAACCTGTTCGGTGATCTGCTGTCGGATCTGGCCGCCATGTTGACCGGCTCGCTGGGAATGCTCCCCTCGGCGTCTCTGGGCGCGCCGATGGCCAACGGCCGGCCGAAGGCGCTGTATGAACCCGTGCACGGCTCGGCGCCCGATATCGCCGGGAAGGCACTGGCCAACCCCATCGCCTGCATCCTCAGCTTCGCCATGGCGCTGCGCTACAGCTTCGACCAGGGGGCCGAGGCCGACCGGCTGGAAGCGGCTGTGCAGACGGTGCTGGCCGAAGGGCTGCGCACCGCCGATCTGATGGGGCCGGAAGGAGGCACGCCGGTCTCGACCTCGGCCATGGGCGATGCCGTCGTCGCGGCGCTGGAGGCCTCGGCACGCTGATCGTCGGGGCCCGGCCTTCGGGCTGGCGCGACGCGCGTTGCAACGCGCGTGACGGGCCTTCGAAGGCCCGTCCTCGCCGCCCCGGCCGTGGCGCCTCAGCCCTCGCCGCGCCAGATCGGCAGCAACCGGGCCAGATGCTCGTTCATCGTGACCGGCGCCATCGCCCCCTGCCAGTAATCGCCCGGCTGCACGGCGCCGGACAGAACGCCCTCCAGCGCGCGAGCAAAATCGGCGCGGTCGCCGGCGCGGAACACCAGCGCCTTGCAGCGGCCCAGTTCCTGCGCCCCGCCAAGGTCGGAGGCCAGCACCGGGATGTGGCGCGCGTGCATCTCGATTGCGACCTGCGGCAGGTTGTCCTGCCACAACACCGGCACCACGCCCAGCGCGACGCCGTCCAGCACCTGATCCAGCGTGTCATGGCTGTAGCCGTCCAGATGCCGGAACCCGGCCAGCCGGGGCGCCAGCGCCGCCATTTGCGTCATCATCGACGCCGCGCCCTTCTGTGCGGCCACGGTCAGGCGCAGCCGGGCAAGCGTGGCGTCGGGCAGGGCTGACAGCGCATCCAGCAGGAAGGGAAAGCCCTTGTCGGCGCGCATGTAGCCCAGATAGGCCAGATGCAGCGTGCCGTCATCGGCCAGAAAGCGGGCTGCGGGGGTGGTGGTCTGCCAGTTCCGAGCCTCGCGCGAGCCGATATAGGCGGTGTGCAGAAGCCCCGGCGCGATGCCGTGATGCGCAGCGATCTGGCGCACGCGGTCGGATACGCACAGCACGGCGTCGCAATGCCGGTTGATCAGATCGACCATCTGCCGCCGCCGGTTGGCGAATGCTGCGGCCCGCTCCGGCTGCACCGGTGCGGGCGCGGCGGCGGGCGTGCCTGTCCGACCCGCGCCGCGCAGGCGGCGATAGCCGCGCCAGGCTCCGCGCAGCGCAACCCATAGCGCCTGTCCCAGCGCCTGCCCGCCCGGCAGGGCGCCGCCCCGGCCGAACCGCGAGGAAAGGGCCAGCGCGGCCCGCGCCACGCGGCGGTTGGGGACCACCGGCAGGCAGGAAACGCAGCGCCGCCCAGCGTCGAAATCGGTGCAGTTCTCGCGTTCGCGATGCCAGAGGTTCACCTGCGGGCAGAACGGGTAGTAATTGTGCAGCGACAGCACCACTCGTGCGCCGAGTTCCTGCTTGGCCCTTGCCAGCGCGGCGGCGGGAATTCCTTCCAGGTTGTTGAAGTGGACCACGTCCCAGGGGCCGGTCCGGTGCAGGAAATCGGCGAAGACATCCTCCGTCGGCCCGTGGCTGAGTTGCGCCGGGCTGCCGTAATCGGAATGCCCGGGCGCCAGCAGCCCGGAATTGACGATCTCGTAGCCGCGCGCGGCCTCCCTTTCCGGACCCGTGGCGACGGGCGCCCAGCGCGGAGGGCCGGG
>SKNG01000170.1 GCA_007120685.1 Paracoccaceae bacterium
ATTCTCCTGTTCATGGGGTGCTCCCTCGCTGGCGCCGGCGGCAACCGGCATAGGTGGTGATGTCACCTCCCAGTAGGGCAGCGCCCCTCCACAATTTCCAGCAATTCTATGACTTCACCCCGCGGTGTCGCGCCGCCCCCGGGGCGCGACGCTTTGGGAGCAGCGCAACTGGATCCCCCGCGACGGCTGCCTGCGCAATTTCATACGCAACGAACCGAGCGGCGGCGTGTTCCGGCATGTCAACCTGCTGGTGCCGCCGAAACACCCCGAGGCCGCGATGGACTGGATCATCATGGAGCCCGAGGACACGCCGCCCATGTCGGGCTCGACCGCGCTCTGTGTGGCGACCGTTCTGCTGGAGACCGGGATCGTGCCGATGGCGGAGCCGGTGACCGAACTGGCGCTGGAAGCCCCCGGCGGGCCGGATCGATGCGGCGCTGGCGGCCTATGACGCCCATGGCCATGTGTATGCGGCAGCCACCCGCGAGGCCCTGATCGAGGGCTGGGACCGCGACCGGCGGGCCGACCCTGCCGCGCGCCGCATCATCCTGACCCAAACCAATGACAAGATGCGCGCGCTGAATCTGGCCACGCGAGAGCGCATGCGCGAGGCGGGCGATCTGGGCGGGGAGCTCCGCCTGACCGTCGAGCGTGGCGCGCGGGACTTCGCGACGGGCGGCCGCGTCATGTTCCTGCAGAACGACCGTGGCCTCGGAGTGAAGAACGGCACGCTTGGTACCGTCGATGCACTCGACCGCCAGGCGATGACCGTGCACACCGACGACGGGCGCAGTGCGGTTCGATCTGAAGGACTACAACCGGGTCGACCACGGCGATGCCACCACGATCCACAAGGCGCAGGAGATGACGGTCGACCGTTCTCACGTGCTGGCAACGCCGGGTCGCCAACACGATCGACGTGACCGTGGAAGGTGTCCGGTCATCACGCGGTCAGATCCTGATCGCGCTCCACGATACGCCGGCCAGCTTTCCCAGCCGGTGGTCCGGTGCCGTGGCAACCCTTCGGGTTCCGGCAGGTCAGCGGCCGGTCTTGGTGACCCTTCGCGACGTCCATGGTGCACAACGACGCGCGTTCAGGCCCGTTTTGCCCCGTAGAACCCTTGGCAAGCGATTGGTCGAACAAGTTCTCGATGGTGGGAAAAACGTTGGGAGGCCCGTTGTGCCAACCAAATACATGCTTCAAAAACAGGCGCATAGATGAAGGATTTGGTGGAGCCGAGGGGGATCGAACCCCTGACCTCGTCATTGCGAACGACGCGCTCTCCCAACTGAGCTACGGCCCCCTTGGCGCGCTGATACGGGGATTTCGCTCAGACTGTCAAGGGTCGACAGATGCCGGCGCGGGACGTTGCGCGCGGCTTCCGGCGCCGCTAGGCTGGCCAGCATAACCGGGGCAATCTGGGGACAGGGCGATGTCGTTGCGCGAACGTATCTCTGCCGATCTGAAGCAGGCGATGAAGGATAAGGATGCCACGCGCCTTTCCACGCTGCGGCTGATCAACGCCGCCATCAAGGACCGCGATATCGCGCTGCGCGGGCAAGGCGGAGACCGGGTGCTGACCGAAGCCGAACTGATGGCAATCCTGACCCGGATGGTGAAGCAGCGCCAGGACAGCGTGCGGGCCTATGAAGAGGGCGGGCGACTGGAACTGGTAGAGCGCGAACGCGCCGAGATCGCTGTGATCGAGGGTTATCTGCCCCGGCAGATGACGCATGAGGAAATCGGCACGGCGGTCGAAGGCGCGATTGCCGAAACCGGCGCGGGGTCGATCCGCGACATGGGCCGGGTGATCGATCTGCTGAAGGCGCGCCATGCCGGAAAGATGGATTTCTCGGTCGCCGGTCCGATGGTGAAGAAGCAGCTGGCGGCGCGGGGCACTCAGGCGTAGCCCTTCAGCCTGACCAGCAGCGCCTGAAGGTCGGCATGCAGGGCGGCGCGTTCCTCGGGCATCAGGAAGGCACCCAGTTCCACCTCGCGCCCGCCGCCGGTCAGGGTCAGGTAGTTCTCCACCGGCCCGCCGCGCGGGATCATGTTGACGCTGACCCAGGCCGGATCGGCCCGCCATTCCTGCGCCGGGGCGCGCGGGTTCAGGCGGCGCAGATGGATGGCCCGGCGCGACAGGTGCATCTCTTCCAGCACGCTGCGGTCGCGCCAGTTGCGCCGGAGAGCAAACCACAGCCCCCAGAGCGCCAGCCCGGCAAAGGGCAGCAGTCCCCAGAGCACCGGATGGCCCAGCACCGCCAGCAAGGGCAGCGCCAGCACCGCCGCGCTGAGGGCGATCACCCCAGCGAAGCCGCGCGGCTGCAAGGCGTTGTGCGGCCAGGCGCGCAGCGACCAGTCGCCGTCACGGTCAGGGTCTGCGGGGGCAAGCGCATAGGGCATCAGGCACGCAGCGCCTCGTAGCTGACCATGACATGGCGCCGATAGGCCGGACGGTCGCCGAGGCGTTGGAAATAGGCGTGCAGGGCAGGCATCTCGGTGCGCTTCAGGGGAATGTCGAAGTAGCGATAGAGGATATGGCCGAACTGGATGTCGGCAAGGGTAAGCGCCGTGCCGCACAGAAAGGGATGGCGGGCAAGGCGCGCCTCGGCGATGGCCAGCCTGCCGGTCAGCGCATGCAGCGCCGCATCGACCAGCGCCGTATCGCGCCGTTCGGCCGGGGTGCGCACCACCTGTCAGAAGATCGGCGCGGTGAAGGCCATCGCCACGTGGATCTTGGCCCATTCCGCCCAGCGGTCGATATCGGCACGCGCCTGGGGGTCGGCGGGCCAGAAGCTGTCAGGGGCATAACGGTTCGCCAGATAGCGCAGGATGGCGCCGGTTTCCCACAGCGGCGGGTCGTCGCCGTCGCGCAGCACCGGCACCGTGCCGTTGGGGTTCATGGCCAGAAAGGCGGGGGTATCGGTGCCGCCGAAGCGATGGCCCGCATCGATGCGCGTCACCGGCAGTTCCAGTTCGGCGATGGCCCACATCAGCGCCTGCACATTCGACGAATCGGCGCGGCCCCAGACTGTCAGCATGCTGCCCCTCCGGCCCAATGCAAAGGGCCCCGGCGATGCGGGGCCCTTCCTGGTCTTTCAGGCGATCAATGCGCCGGCTGCCTGTCCCAGTCCTCGCGCTTGGGCAGCGTCTCGAACGTGTGTTCGGGCGGCGGCGAGGAGACGGTCCATTCCAGCGTGTCGGCGTGTTCGTTCCAGTAGTTGTTCTCGGTCACGCGCTTGCCGTAGCGCACCGTGTAGATCACCACACCGATGAAGAACACGAAGGACGCAAAGGAGA
>SKNG01000224.1 GCA_007120685.1 Paracoccaceae bacterium
AGTCACCGAAATACTTGGTGATCGCCGCCGTCAGCGTCGTCTTGCCGTGGTCAACATGCCCGATCGTGCCGATGTTCACATGCGGTTTGTTGCGCTCAAACTTTGCCTTCGCCATCTTGGCCTACTCCTTGTTGGTGGGCGGTGGGCGGAATGCTCACCCCGCGGGCACGGGGGCGGGGCGCGCCGCCGCACCGGCTGCCCTGCCGATACCGCGCGCGTGCTACTGCGCGAGAAGGGAAAAATCAAGCGGGCTGGCAAGGGGAATTCCCTGAAAAAACGCGGTGGCGGAAACCGACCCGGCCCCGGATTGATCCGGACCGCAGCACTGGCACATGCCGCGCGCGGTGCTGCATGCCGTCTCCAGCCTGTTGCTTCGGCGGTGGCCGGGCGACGCGCCTTCGAAGGCGCGTGACACGGGCTTTCCAAAGCCCGTTTCCCGGTCGCAGCCGATGTCTTCCGCCGAAACAGGCTTCAGTCCTCGGCCGGCTCCGCCAGGGCCGCGGACACGCCATCCTCGTCGGTCTCTGCCGCCGCGGCCGCGGCCATCTCGCGCTCGGCGAGTGCTTCCAGCATCTCCGGGCGCGGCGGCCGCCCGGTGTTGAACCATTCGCTGTTCTCGGCCATCCAGTTCTCGATCGCCCGTGCCGCGTTGCGCGACAGGATCGACATCTGGGTCTCGGCGCTGCGGGTCAGGCCCGAGCCGACAACGCTTTCGCCCGATACCCCCTCAAGGATGGTCAACTGGCGCCGTTCCTCGTTCAGAAGGCCCAGTTCGTCATCCCAGACATGCACGCCCACAATCAGCACCGACCGCGGCGAGGCCACCAGTGGCACGCCGGGCACCGCCAGCACATAGCCATCGACACTGACCGCGATGTGGTAAAGCCGCGTGCCCTCGTATCGGCTGAAACGCTCTGCCACCGCCGCGCGCAGCGATTCTTCCCATTCCTCGGGCTCGGCCGGGCGCGAAAAAGGTGCCCGCTGGGCGTTGCTGGCGACCACGATGTTGTGGCCCAGCCGGAAATCGCCCAGTTCGGATCGCTCTGCCCCGATCTCGCGTGCATCGGTACAGGCCGCCACAAGGAGCATAAGCATGAGCGCGGCGAGGGAGCGGTGAAGCGGGAAGCTCAAGGCGATGGACCTTTCCGGGTATTGCAAACGCAACAGGCTTACCCGATCGGTTTGGCCGATACAATGCAACCGCCCGAGCCACCACCGGCCCCCGGGGGCCGGCACACGCAGCCGTGAAGCGGGGGCGGGCGCGGCCCGGTCAGGCGAAGCGGTTGTCGCGCGGAAAGCCCCGCGGCGCCATACGCCCGGCCGAGGCGCGCTTGCCCAGCCATTCGCTCAGATCGCCCTCATGCCGGGTGCGCCCGGCCGGGTCCAGCCAGCGCAGCCCCTCGGCCAGCGTGAGCGTGGTCAGGTCCGACAGCCCGCCGTCCTTGTATTTCTGCAGCCGCACGCCCTTGCCGCGGGTCATTTCCGGCAATTCGTCCAGCGGGAAGACCAGCAGCTTGCGGTTCTCGCCCACCACGGCGACATGATTGCCCGCCACGGGGCGGCAGATCAGCGCGCGGCTGCCCGCGCGCAGGTTCAGCACCTGCTTGCCTGCGCGGGTCTGGGCCACCACCTCGTCCCCCGGCACCACAAATCCGTCGCCGTCCGAGGACGCCACGATCAGCCGCCCGCCGGGGCGGTGCACGAACAGATCGACGATCTGCGCCTCGTTGGGCAGATCGACCATCAGCCGCACCGGCTCTCCCGTGCCGCGCCCGCCAGGCAGGTTGGCGGCCGAAAGCGTGTAGAACCGCCCGTTGGAGCCGAAGAGCACGATCCGGTCGGTGGTTTCGGCATGAAAGGCAAAGCGGCCTTCGTCGCCGTCCTTGAACTTGAAGGGCTGGTCCAGCGCCACATGGCCCTTCATCGCCCGGATCCAGCCCATTTTCGAGCAAACGATGGTCACCGGCTCGCGCTCGATCATCGCCTCCAGGGGCACGTCCTCTGCCGTGCCGGCCTCGGCGAAATCGGTGCGGCGTCGGCCCGCCGGGGTGCCCTTGCCAAAAGCCTTTTGCACCGCGCGCAATTCCTCGCCGATACGCTTCCATTGCAGGCGTTCGCTTGCCAGCAGGTCCTCCAGCCCCGCGCGTTCCTCCAGCAGCGCATCGCGCTCGCGGCGCAACTCCATCTCTTCCAGACGGCGCAGGCTGCGCAGGCGCATGTTCAGGATCGCCTCGGCCTGCACCTCGGTCAACTCGCCCTCGCCCGGGGCGGGGGTCTGGTAATCGGCCTCGGAGGTGGCGCGGGTGAAGCTGCGCCCCCATGTCTCGCGCATCAGCGCGTCGCGCGGCGCCTCGTCATAGCGGATGATGTCGATCACGCGGTCCAGGTTCAGGAAGGCGATGATGAAGCCTTCCAGCACCTCCAGCCGGTGGTCGATCTTCGCCAGCCGATGGCGGGAGCGGCGGCCCAGCACTTCGCGCCGGTGATCCAGAAAGGCGCGCAGCACCTCGGCCAGCGAACAGACCTTCGGCACCAGCCCGTCGATCAGCACGTTCATGTTCAGGCTGAACCGCTGCTCCAGGTCGGAATGGCGAAACAGCATGCCCATCATCAGGTCAGGGTCCACGCTGCGCGCCCGGGGCTCCAGCACGATGCGCACATCCTCGGCGGATTCGTCGCGCAGATCGGCCAGCAGCGGCACCTTGCGGGTCTGGATCACCTCGGCCAGTTTTTCGATCAGCCGCGATTTCTGCACCTGATAGGGGATCTCGGTGACCACGACCTGCCACTGGCCGCGCGCCAGATCCTCGACATGCCAGCGCGCACGCAGCCTTATGCCGCCGCGTCCCTCGGCATAGGCGCGGGCAATCGCCTCGCGCGGCTCCACGACCACGCCACCGGTGGGGAAATCCGGCCCCGGGATCAGCGACATCAGCGCGTCATGGGGCAGGGCGGGGTCCTTGATCAGCGCCAGGCAGCCCTCGATCAATTCGTCCAGATTGTGCGGCGGGATATTGGTGGCCATCCCCACGGCGATGCCGCTGGCGCCATTGGCCAGAAGGTTGGGAAAGGCGGCGGGCAGTACAACGGGCTCGGTCAGTGTGCCGTCATAGTTGGGGCGGAAATCGACGGCATCCTCGTCCAGCCCGGCCAGCAGCGCCTCGGCAGCAGCGGTCAGGCGGGCTTCGGTGTAGCGGCTGGCGGCGGGGTTGTCGCCGTCGATATTGCCGAAATTGCCCTGCCCGTCGACCAGCGGGTAGCGGACGTTGAAATCCTGCGCCAGCCGCGCCATGGCGTCAT
>SKNG01000127.1 GCA_007120685.1 Paracoccaceae bacterium
ACCCCGCGCACGAAGGTTCCCGGCGGGTGGGTCGAGGCGATGATCGCCACATAGACCGGGAAGACCACGATGGCGACGCCCAGGATCAGGATCAGATGGGCGAAGAAGTTGCCCCAGCGGTTGTTTTCGACCATGGCCCCGCCCCCTTCAGTAGTTCACGCGCCGCTCGATATAGCGGAACTGGATGACGGTCAGGGTGATGACGATCGTCATCAGCACCACTGATTGCGCCGCCGACGAGCCGAAATTCAGGTTCACGAAGCCATCTCGATAGACCTTGTAGACAAGGATATTGGTGGCCTGCGACGGCCCGCCCTCGGTTGTGGCGTGGATCACGCCGAAAGTGTCGAACATCGCGTAGACGATGTTGATCACCAGCAGGAAGAAGGTGATCGGCGACAGCAGCGGGAAGACGATGGTCCAGAAGCGTTTCATCCGGCTGGCCCCGTCGATGGCCGCGGCCTCGATCAGCGAATGCGGGATGGCGGCCAGCCCGGCCAGGAAGAACAGGAAATTGTAGCTGATCTGCCGCCAGGCCGAGGCGATGATAACCATGATCATGGCATCATTGCCGTCACGCCGGTGGTTCCAATCATAGCCGACCATGTCGAGCATGTAGGGCATGATCCCGATGGACGGGTTGAAGATGAACCACCACAGCACCCCCGCGATGGCGGGCGCGATGGCATAGGGCCAGACCAGGAAGGTGGTGTAGCTGTCGCGCGAGCGGATCATGCGGTTGACCATGACCGCAAAGAGCAGCGCCACCGACATCGACAAGAGCGTGGTGCCCACGGCGAAGATGAAGGTCACCTGCAGGGAATTCAGATACAGCGGGTCGGCGAAGATTGCCCTGAAATTGTCGAACCAGACAAAGGTATCGGGGCGGATGCCGAAGGCGTCGCCCTGTCTGTAGACCGATTGCCGGAGCGCCTGAAAGGACGGCCAGATGAAGAAGATCAGGGTGATGATCACCTGCGGGGCAAGCAGCGCATAGGGCAGCCACCTGCCGGAGAAGGTCATGCGTTTGGTCTGCATCGGTCCGGCCCGGGCAAAGGAAACGGCCCGCCCCGGGGTGCCTTTTTCAGGGCTTGGGGGCGGGCCGCGTCGTCAGGTTCAGTTCATCGCGGCTTCGAATTCGCGCAGCAGCGCGTTGCCGCGGCGTACCGCGTCATCGGCGGCCTGCTGGCCGGTCTTGGCACCCGACATCACCGCTTCCATTTCTTCCGAGATGATGTCGCGGATCTGCACGAAGTTGCCGAAGCGCAGACCGCTGGAATTCTCGGTCGGCGGGTTCAGCGTCATCTGCCGGATCGAGGTGTCGGCACCAGGGTTGGCCTCGTAATAACCCTGCTCGGCCGTCAGGTCGAAGGACGCCTGGGTGATCGGCAGATAGCCGGTGTCCTGATGCCACTGGGCCTGCACCTCGGGCTGTGACAGGTATTCGAAGAAGGCCGCGACGGCGGCATATTCCTCATCCGAATGCCCGGTCAGCACCCAGAGCGTGGCACCGCCGATGATGGTGTTCTGCGGCGCGCCTTCGACATCATCGTAATAGGGCTGGAAGCCATAGCCGACACTGAAGTCGGAGTTGGCCAGCACCCCGGCACGGCTGGCCGAGGAGCCGAAGACCATCGCGCATTGACCCGCATAGAAGGCGGGGAAGGCATCCGGGCCCGGCCCGGGGCCGCCCCAGCGGAAGGCGCCGGCTTCCTGCCAGGCGTAAAGGTTGTCCCAGTGACGGGCGACCAGATCGTTGTTGAAGACAAACTCGGTGTCAAAGCCCTCGAACCCGTTGGCCCGCGTGCCAAGCGGGATGTTGTGCCAGGCTGAGAAGTTTTCCAGCATCACCCAGCTGGGCCATGAGGTGGTGAATCCGCAAGGCGCAGCGCCCGATTCCAGGATCTGGACCGAGGCTGCTTCCATCTCGGCCCAGGTGGTGGGCGGGCTGTCGGGGTCCAGGCCCGCGGCCTCGAAGATGTCGCGGTTGTAATACATGATCGGCGTGGACGAGTTGAACGGGAAGGACAGCATGTTCCCGTTCGGATCGGTGTAGTAGCTGACCACCGTGTCCAGATAGGCGCCGGGGTCGAAATGCACGTCGTTATCGGCCATCAGCTGATAGATCGGATAAATCGCCCCCTCGGCGGCCATCATGGTGCCGGTGCCGACCTCGAAGACCTGCAGGATATGCGGCTGCTGGCCGGCCCGGAAGGCGGCGATGGCGCCGGTCATCGTCTCGGTATAGGTGCCGCGATAGCTGGGCACGACGCGGAACTCGTCCTGGCTTTCGTTGAAGGCCTCGGCAACGCCTTCCAGCAGTTCGCCCAGCTCGCCCCCCATGGCGTGCCACCAGTTGACCGACACCTGCGCCTGGGCCGAAGCTCCGGCCAGGCCCAGCGCCAGGGCGCTTGTGGCTAGAATGCTGCGATAGATCATGGGACTCCCCCTTGGTTGCTGTGTCGTCTGAACTCGCCGGATGCGCGGTTTTCAGCACATCGTCTCGTTAATCTTCGTTTATGACAGTTCGTTGTCTCCCCTCGAAAGAAAACACTCGAAAAGCGGCATCGAGTCCAGAAAAATCCGGCGCGCGCTTGCCGGGCCGGGTTCTCTTGCCTTGCTGGCAAGGCTGTTAGCCGGGATGCCAGTCGTGCGGGTTCTCGGCGTAACGCGTGGTGATGCGCCGCCTTTGCGGCCCCCAGCGCCCCCAGCCCAGCAGTTCCGACAGGGTGACGCTGCGCAGCCCGCGCGATTGCAGACCCTCCAGAACCGCCGGAATGGCGCGCACGGTGGGGGCATGGATGTCATGGGCCAGGATGATCGCCCCCGGCCGCGCGCCACGCACCATTCGCCGCGCCACCACCGATGGGCCGGGCCGGCGCCAGTCCTGCGGGTCGACCGACCAGATGACGGTGGGCAGGTTGCGTTCGGCCGCCAGCATGCTGCTTTGCCGCGGGGTGATGGCGCCGTAGGGCGGGCGCATGGTGACGGGGACATGGCCCACGGTATCGAAGATCACCTGCTGGGTGCGGTCGATCTCGGTGAGGAAACGCTGGTTGCCCAGCCGCGACAGTGTGGGATGCGTCCAGGTGTGGTTGCCCAGTTCATGCCCCTCGGCCACCATCCGGCGCACGATCTCCGGATACCGCCGGACCAGCGCACCGATGACATAGAAGGTGGCACGGGCGCGGCTTTGCGCCAGGATATCCAGCAGCACCGGGGTATGCACCGGGTGCGGCCCGTCATCGAAGGTCAGCGCCACCAGGGGCCGCACCGTGTCGACCTGATGCAGATCCACCAGCTCATCGCGCCGCGCCCCCACCGGCACGACGTTTCGCGCCGCGGCCTGCCCGGCGCCAGCGAACAGCGAGAACGGACCCGCCACGCCACCAAGACACAGCAGACCGAAGCCAGAGAGCAAACCCCGGCGATCAGGATTGTTCACACCATCCCCCGAAAGTGTGTATGGCAACTATTCCAAGTCCTAGGCGGGCAACCTGATCCCGAAAAGCTGAATCAGCGGCAGGCGCGCGGCGGATAGTGTTGGGCATCCGTGTATACCCAAGATGTTGACTGCAAACCCGATTCGGCCCATGCGCGCGTTGCTGGCGGGCAACACCTGCCCGGACACTGGGCAGGCTTGCTGCCCGGCTTCGGGCACCGGCACGGCAGCAAGGGCCCGAATCGCCCCGGTTTTTCAGAGCCTGTCGCGCAGGGAAAACCACAGCATCGCCGCCACCAGCAGCGGCGTGCGCAACATCATGCCCCCGGGGAAGGAATGCGTGGGCACCCGTGCCATCAGGTCGAAGCGTTCGGCCTGCCCGGCCACCGCTTCGGCCAGAAGCTTGCCGCCCAGGGTCGCCATCGCCACCCCATGCCCGGAATAGCCCGAGGCCGACAGGATATTGCCCGCCAGCCGCTCGAAATGCGGCATGCGGTTGACGGTGATGCCCAGCGTACCGCCCCAGGCGTGGGTGATCTGAATATCCTTCAGTTGCGGAAAGATCGCCGTCATTGGCCCCCGCACCGTCGCTGCAATGTCGGCCGGGAAGCGATAGCCATAGCTTTCGCCGCCGCCGAACAGCAGGCGGTTATCCGCACTGAACCGATAGTAGTTGATGACGAACTTGCTGTCAGCCACGGCATGGCCGCCCTTGATGATGCCGTCACGCGCTTCATCGCTCATCGGGCGGGTGGCGGCGATGAAATTGTTGATCGGCATCACCCGCGCCGCCACCTTCGGCTGCAAGCGGCCCAGATAGCCGTTGCAGCCCAGCGCCACGAAGCGCGCGGTGATCTGCGCCTGGTCGGTGGTCACCCGTGCCGGCTCGCCCTCGGTGATTGCCGCAACCCGGCTCTGCTCGAACAGCCGCACGCCGCCCGCCTGCGCCGCCCGCGCCAGCCCCAGCGCATAGCGCAGCGGGTGCAGATGGCCGGAGCCCATATCGATATCACCCCCGTGATAGGCAGGCGAGCCGACCATGGCGCGCATTTCCTCGCGCGACAGCGGGCGGACCTTGTCATAGCCGTAATCCCGCGCCATTTTTTCGGCATAGGCGTGCTGTTCGGCCACGAAACCGGGCTTGTGGGCGGCGTGGATGATGCCATCGCGCCAGCCGGCATCGGGCGCGTGCCGGGCGGCCAGATCGCGCACCAGCGCCACCGATTCCAGCGACAGGTCCCACAGCGCGCGGGCCGTGTCCTTGCCCAGTTTCCCCTCCAGCCAGTCCTGGTCCTGCCGCTGCCCGGTCCCCACCTGCCCACCGTTGCGGCCCGATGCCCCGAAACCCAGCCGCTGCGCCTCCAGCAGGATCACGTCATAGCCGCGCTCGGCCAGATGCAGCGCCGCCGACAGGCCGGTGAACCCGCCGCCGATGACGCAGACATCGCAGGAAAGCGCCCCCTCTGCGCGGGGCTGAAGGGGCAGGGGCGTGGCGGTTTCGGCATACCAGGACGCCGGGTATGCGCCGGGCTGGTCGTTGGCGGTCAGCAGGTCCATCAGGCGGCCTTCAGCATGCCCTCGGCCTGCATCTGCGCATGCGCCTCATCCAGCGCGGTGGTGATGCGGTCCATCAGGATATCGATCTCGTCCGTGGTGATCACCAGCGGCGGCGAGATCACCATCCGGTCCCAGACATGGCGCATGATGACATTGTTGGCGAAACACCGCTCCCGCGTGATGAAGCCGGCCGTGCCGGGATCAGGGAAGGCCGCGCGCGCGGCCTTGTCCGGCGTCAGCGCCAACGATCCCATCAGCCCCACCAGCTTCGTCTCGCCGACCAGCGGGTGATCGGCCAGCGCGTGCCAGCGCCGCGCCAGATGCGGATGGGCCACGTCGCGCACATGATCGACCACGCCTTCCTCTTCCAGCAGACGCAGGTTTTCCAGCGCGACGGCGGCGCAGACCGGATGGCCGGAATAGGTGTAGCCGTGGTTGAACTCGTCCCCGGCGATGACATCCGCCACCTCGTCGCAGATGATCGAGGCACCGATGGGCGCATAGCCCGAGGAAAGACCTTTTGCCACCGTCATGATATGCGGGCGGATGTCATAGGTCTGACTGCCGAACCAGTTGCCGGTGCGCCCGAAACCGGTGATTACTTCATCGGCGATCAGCAGGATGTCGTGGGCATCGCAGATGCGCTGGATCTCGGGCCAGTAGCTGTCCGGCGGCACGATCACCCCGCCGGCACCCTGAATCGGCTCGGCGATGAAAGCGGCGACGCGGTTCTCGCCCAGTTCGGCGATCTTGGCCTCCAGCAGGCGCGCGCGTTCCAGACCGAACTCTTCGGGGCTCGCCTCGCCGCCTTCCAGGAACCAGTTCGGCTGGTCGATATGCACGATATCCGGGATCGGCATGCCGCCCTGCGCATGCATCGCAACCATGCCACCCAGGCTGCCGCTGCCGACTGAAGAGCCGTGATAGGCATTGCGCCGGCTGATGATGACCTTCTTCTCCGGCTTGCCCTTGCGCGCCCAGTAATGGCGCACCAGCCGGATATTGGTGTCATTCGCCTCCGACCCCGACCCGGCGAAGAACACATGGTTCAGATCACCCGGCGCCAGTTCGGCCAGCCGCGCAGCCAGCGCGATGGCGGGCACATGGCTGGTCTGGAAAAAGGTGTTGTAATAGGGCAGTTCGGTCATCTGCCGGGCCGCGGCCTCGGCCAGTTCGCGCCGGCCGTAGCCGATGTTGACGCACCACAGGCCGGCCATGCCGTCGATGATCCGCGCGCCCTCGCTGTCGGTCAGCCAGACGCCCTCGGCCCGGGTGATGATCCGCGCGCCCTTTGCGGCCAGACCATGACCGGCGGTGAACGGGTGCATGTGATGGGCGGCGTCCAGCGCCTGAAGCTCGGCAGTGGGCAGGTGGTTGGTGATCGGCTTCATGGCGTCCCTCATCGCAGTTCCGGGGTGTCACGTCAGGATAGGGGCGATGACTGCTTTTCGCAATCGAATTTGATCAAATTATGCCAGCGACCTGACGCCGCGTCCCGCTTGCGGCCCGCCTGCCCCGCCGCCACGTTGAGACAGCAAGACCGAGAGAGCGCCGCCATTGCCCCCTGAAACACCGCCAGACCCTGAAGCCGTCAAATTCACCGCCGGAACCGCACATCTTCAGGGCAGGCTCTTCGCGCCGAACGGTGCCCCGGAACGCGCCATCCTGATCAACGCGGCAACCGGCGTGCGCGCGGCGTTCTACGCGCCTTTCGCGGCGTGGCTGGCGCAGGAACAGCAGGCGGCGGTCCTGACCTGGGACTACCGTGATTTCGGCGCCTCCGGCCAACCCCATGGCTCGCGCGCCACGATGACCGACTGGGGCGTGCACGACGCCAGTGCCGCCCGTGCCTTCCTGCGCGGCCGCTTTCCGGACCTGCCGCTCTTGGTGGTTGGCCATTCGCTGGGCGGCATGGCGCTGCCCTTCCAGACCGGCCTACAGGATATGGCCCGCGTCATCGCCATCGCGGCCGGGCCCGTGCGGGTGCGCGACCACCCCTGGCCCTTCCGCGCGCAGGCCTGGGCATTATGGCACCTCGCCGGCCCGCTTGCCGGCGCCTTCATGGATCACCTCCCCGGCCGCCGCCTGGGCCTGGGCAATGACCTGCCTCTCCCGGTCTTCCGGCAATGGAAACGCTGGTGCACGCGGCCCGGCTCGCTGCCCGCCGACCCGGATATGCCGCCGCCCGAACGCCCCGGCCTGACCTGCCCGGTCAATCTGGTGGCCCTCGATGACGACGTGATGATCCCGCCCGCCAATGTCTGGAAACTGGCCGACTGGATGCCCAAAGCCCAAACCCGCCGCACTCTCCTGCGTCCCGCCGATCACGGGCTGGGCACCGTGGGGCATATCGCCGCTTTCGCCCCGCGCAACCGGGCACTCTGGCCGGCCATCCTCGCCTGACCCGCCCCTTCATCTTGCCCTATATACTCACGGCGCAACGCATCGGCCAGCGCGCCATCTGACCGGCGCATCACGCCGCCCACAGCGCCATCGGCCCCTATGGGCCGATGGCGCGCGGCGACCCCTCGATGGGGTCGCCGCGCGCGCCCCCGTCGCTCCGGATGATCGGGCCGGTCGCCTCAGCTCTTCGGCTTGTCGTCGTAATCGTCGCGCAGGATACGCCGGCTGTCACCCTCGGGGTCGTCATACATCCCCTTGCGCAGCGTCCACCAGAAGGCCAGAAGCCCCATCAGCCCCAGCCCCAGCGATACCGGGATCAAGATCCCCAGAACGTCCATGACCCTCTCCCCGCGCCGTCACTCAGGCGCGTGTTCTGTGCGGCGCGCCCTTGCCCAGCCGCAGCGCGTTCAGCGAGACGCTGATCGACGAGATCGACATGATCAGCGCCGCCCACAGGGGCGTGGCATAGCCGAAAAGCGCGACCGGAACAAACACCAGGTTATAAAGCCCCGACTGCCAGAAGTTCTCGCGGATCCGCCGTACGGCCACGCGGCTCATCGCCACCGCATCCGCCACCGGCGCGATGTCGCGGCCCAGAAGCACGATGTCAGAGGCCGCGCGCGCCGCATCCAGTGCCGTGGCGGGCGAGACCGATACATCCGCCGCCGCCAACGCCACTGTGTCGTTCAGCCCGTCGCCCACCATCAGCACCCGGTGGCCGGCCGCCTGCAGGGCGGCAATCTTCGCGGCCTTATCGGCCGGCAAGGCGCCGGCCTGCCAGTGCGCGATGCCCAGCCGCCGGGCCATCGCCTCGACCGCCGGGCCGACATCGCCCGAGAGCAGCCAGACCGTCTTGCCCTGCGCGCGCAGCGCCGCCACCACCGCCTCGGCCCCGGGCCGCAAGGCGTCGGTAAAGGTGAAGCTGCGCGTCTCATCGCCCAGGCTCAGATAGGCGCCCGTGGTCGCGGCATGGGTGGCCCCCACCCAGCCCGCGCGGCCCAGCTTGACCGGCATGCCGGCCCATACGCCCTGCACCCCGTAGCCCGGCGCCTCGCGCAGGTCATCGACCGGCGCGGCCTCCACCCCCCGCGCGCGCAGGACCTTGGTCAGCGCCTGCGAAAGCGGGTGGGACGAGGCCTCGGCGAGCGCCAGCGCCACTGACAGCGCCGCGGCCGGGTGGTCGTCCAGATTGTCGGGCTCTGGCGTGCCCATGGTCAGCGTGCCGGTCTTGTCGAAAACCACGGTGTCGACCTCGGCCAGCCGTTCCAGCGCCGTGCCGTCCTTGATCAGCAGCCCCTGCCGGAACAACCGGCCCGAGGCCGCCGTGACCACCGCCGGCACGGCAAGACCCAGCGCGCAGGGGCAGGTGATGATCAGCGTTGCCACAGCGATATTGACCGAGAGCCGCAGATCACCGCCCGAAATCCACATCCAGACGATGAAAGCCCCGAAGGACAAAAGCGGGATGGTCGGCGCATAGGCGCGCGCGGCCTTGTCGGCGAGGGTGGTGTAGCGGTTCTTCGCGGCCTCGGCCATGGCCACCAGATCGGCCATCCGGTGCAGGGACGAATCACGCCCGGCGGCCGTCACGCGCACCGTCAGCGGGCCGGTCAGGTTGACCTCGCCCGCATTGACCTCGGCCCCCTCGGCCTGCACCACCGGCCGCGTCTCGCCGGTCAGCAGTGATCGGTCTGTCTCCGACCGGCCCGCCGTCACCACCCCATCCACCGGCACCCGCCCGCCCGGGCGCACCAGCACCAGATCGCCGACCCGCAAGTCGGCCACCGGCACGGTTTCCTCCTTCCCGCCAACCAGGCGGATGGCCCGCGGCACTTCCAGCGCGGCCAGTTCCTGCGCGGCCGAGCGTGCGGCGGCGCGGGCGCGGAAATCCAGATAGCGCCCGGCCAGCAGGAAGAAGGTCAGCATCACCACCGCCTCGAAATAGGCGTGCGGCCCGGATTGCAGCGCCTCGAACAGCGACAGGGCAAGGGTAAGCACCAGCGCCAGCGCGATCGGCCCGTCCATGTTCAGCCGCCCCGCCTTGATCGCCCGGGCGGCGGAGACGAAGAAGGGCCGGCCGGAAAAGGCAACGGCGGGAATGGCGATCATGGCAGAGATCAGATGGAACAGGTCCCGAGTGGCATCGGTGGCGCCGGACCAGACTGCGACCGACAGGAGCATGATGTTCATCATGGCGAAACCCGCCACGCCCAGCCGCATCAGCAGATCGCGGCCCTGGCGGTCGGTTTCGGTCATGTTCAGCGTGCCGGCGTCCAGCTCATGCGCCTCGTATCCCAGCCGGTCCAGCCGGGCGGCCACGTCGCGCGCCTCGATCCCGGCAACGGCCTGCACCGAGACGCGCTTCAGCGTCAGGTTCACCCGGGCCGAATGGATGCCGGGCGTCCCCTCCAGCCCGCGCTCGATGGCCGCGATGCAGCCGGCGCAATGCGCACCGGGCACCGACAGCACCAGCCGCGCATCTGGCTGCGGGGCGCGGGCAGCCTGATCGCCGGCCGCGCCCCCGGCCGCGCAGGCCGGGCAGGCGGATACCGAAGGGGCGTGCATGGTGTCGGTCATCGAACCCGTTCTGGCCCTGGGTCAGCCGCTGTGGTCGAAGGAAATGCGCTGCTGAAAGGCCGTGCCGTCCGGCGCGCGCGCATGCAGGCGCAGGTTCCAGTTGCCGGTATCCAGGCTGACAGGCGCGGTGAAGGTGCCGCGGTAGTAGGTGAATTCCGGCTCGATATCATCGCGCGTATGGGTGGCGCGGCCCAGCGTGGCCTGCATCTGCGCTACCTCTACCGGGTTGCCCGCGGCATCGGTGAAATGGATATGCACCGCCTCTGGCGCCACCTCGACCGCGACTTCCCAGCCCAGCGCGCGCTGTGCCGCCATGCGTTCGTCAAAGCCCCGGCCGGCGACGTAGCTGTTGGCCACTTCCAGCCCCGGGAAGGTGCTGACGGCACTGTAGGCCATGAAGATGTTGACGCTGAACACCACGGCAAAGATGCTGATGAAGATGCCGACAACCTTCCTGCCGGTCATGCGAAAGCCGGGTTTTTCTGACTGGCTCATTGTCCTCTCCCGTTGAAGACCGTTTCGGAATAGATCCGCCCCGTGCCGTCCACCTCGCTGACCCAGATGCGCACCGGGGTCGAGGCCTCGCGCGCCTCGGGCGAGCCCGGGGGTGCGGTCAGATACAGGCGCTGGGTCAGCTGCTGGTCGGCCGGCACGGTGACATACTGGCCCATCCGCCCCTCCAGCGCCACGGCCACCAGCGGGCGTTCGGTGACGGCGACGAAGAACTGGCGCGGCTCTGCATGCATGTTGCGGATGCGCACGTCATAGGCGTTGCGGACCGAGCCGTCGGACAGCACCACATGCGTGGGGTTGCGGACGGGCGAGACTGACATGTCCACATCGGTGCGCAGGAACAGCGCCACGATCAGCCCGATACCGATACCGCCCCACAGCACTGTGTAAAGCACGGTGCGCGGCCGGAAGACATGCTTCCAG
The DNA here is from genome assembly GCA_007120685.1 of Paracoccaceae bacterium. GTDB lineage: Bacteria > Pseudomonadota > Alphaproteobacteria > Rhodobacterales > Rhodobacteraceae > Pararhodobacter. Next base: position 10,916 of record SKNG01000127.1, read on the forward strand.
ACCGAGATCGGCTCCTTGCCCGCCCGTTCGCGGGTTTCGTCAGACAGCGCCAGATAGCCGATCAGCCCGCGTGGCTTGCCGATCCGGTCCATCACATCGTCACAGGCGTCGATGCACAGCCCGCAGGTGATGCATTCCATCTGCTGACCGTTGCGGATGTCGATGCCCATCGGGCAGACATTCACGCAGGCCATGCAGTCGATGCAATCGCCCTGTTCGCCCTCGGGCGAGGCCTGACCCTTCTTCAGCTTGCCGCGCGGCTCGCCCCGCCACTCGCGGTAGGAAATGGTCAGCGTGTCCTCGTCCATCATCGCCGCCTGGATGCGCGGCCAGGGGCAGGCGTAGATGCAGATCTGTTCACGGAAGAAACCGCCGAAAAAGAAGGTGGTCAGCGTCAGGATGGCGATGGTGATCCATGCGATGGGATGGGCATTCAGCGTTACCAGATCGCGCAGCAGCGTCGGCGCGTCGGTGAAATAGAATACCCAGGCGCCGCCGGTGGCCAGGCCGATCAGCAGCCAGACGGTCCATTTCAGCCCGTATTTCCGTACCTTTTCGGCGTCCCATTTCTTTCGATGCAAACGGAGGCGGGCATTGCGGTCGCCCTCGATCCAGCGCTCGACCAGGATGAAAAGGTCGGTCCAGACGGTCTGGGGGCAGGCATAGCCGCACCAGACCCGGCCCAGCGCCGAGGTGAACAGAAAGAGGCCGATCCCGGCCATGATCAGCAGGCCGGCAACGAAATAGAATTCATGCGGCCAGATTTCGATCATGAAGAAGAAGAAGCGGCGGTTGGCCAGATCCAGCAGCACCGCCTGATCCGGCATGGTGGGGCCGCGGTCCCAGCGGATCCAGGGCGTGATGTAGTAGATGGCCAGCATGATGCCCAGCAGCCACCATTTCATGGTGCGGAAACTGCCGCTGACGCGGCGCGGAAAGATCGGCTCGCGGGCGGCGTAAAGCTGGGGGGTGTCGTCCTGGCTGCTCACTTCGGGCTCCGTTCTGCATCGGCGACGCAGGTCTGTTCAGGGTGCCGCGGCACATCGGTCTGTGCAAGGCTGGCGTCATTCTTCGCGTTTGGCCTGCGCCTGTCCTTGACATGCATCAAATGTGGCATTGAGAATACATG
>SKNG01000349.1 GCA_007120685.1 Paracoccaceae bacterium
GCGGGATCAGCGGGTCGCCCTGAAAATACATCTGCGTGATCAGCCGCTGCCCGAAACTGCGCCCGAAGACCGAGACATGGATATGCATCGGCCGCCAGTCATTGGCCCGGTTCGGCCAGGGATAGGCACCGGGGCGGATGGTCAGGAACTGGTAATAGCCGTTCGCGTCGGTCAGGGTCCGCCCGCAGCCGCCGAAATTCGGGTCCAGCGGCGCGAAATAGCTGTCCTTCACATGCCGGTAGCGCCCGCCGGCATTGGCCTGCCAGATCTCCACCAGTGTCTCGGGCACCGGCCGGCCCAGCTCGTCCAGCACCCGGCCGTGCATCAGGATGCGCTCGCCCACCGCCGGGGCTTCGCCCTTGGTCCAGTTCAGGATCAGGTTGTTGTCTAGCGGCCCCAGCAGCGCATGCCCGAAAACCGGCCCCGACTCCTCGCTCGGCGTCGATTCCATCGACAAGAGCGGCAACCCGGGCGAGCGGGTGACCGAGGTCTTGTAATCCACGTCATAGGCCACCGGATGCACCGCCCGGTTGCGCGGGATAAAAGGCCCGGCATCACTGGTCATGGCTCTTTCCCCTCCCCCTGCCCTTCGGCATCCATCTCTGCCCAGACCGCTTTGGCGATCTTGATGGCGTGGTTGGCGCGCGGCACGCCGGCATAGATGGCGACATGCTGGAACGCCTCCATCACGTCGCGCCGGCTGGCCCCGGTATTCGCGCAGGCCCGCACATGCATCGCCACTTCCTCGAAATTCCCCAGTCCCGCCAGCAGCGCCAGCGTCAGCATCGAGCGTTCGCGCGAGGTTATCGCATCCGAGGCCCAGACCGTGCCCCAGGCTCCTTCGGTGATCAGCCCCTGAAACGGCGCATCAAGCACCCCCTTGCCCGCCTCGGCCCGGTCCACATGCGCATCGCCCAGCACCCGGCGGCGGGTGGCCATGCCCTGCTCGTATCGCTCGCTCATCGCTCCCCCCGGCCGGCGCGCTTCAATAGGGCAGGCCCGTGTAGTTTCGTGCCATGGCCGCCTGCGCGGTTTCAAGGGTTTCAAGCTGATAAAGCTCGGCCTCCTGAATCTTCTGGTCGAAATCGGACTGCCCCGGAAAGCGGTGCAGCATCGAGGTCATCCACCAGGAAAACCGCATCGCCCCCCAGATCCGCCGCAGCGCCCGGTCAGAGTAAAGGTCCAGCGCGGCCGCATCGCCAGCGCAAGCCGCCTGCAAGGCCTCGAACAGGTAATGCACGTCGCTGGCCGCCAGATTCAGCCCCTTCGCCCCGGTCGGCGGCACGATATGCGCGGCATCGCCGACCAGGAACAACCGCCCCCATCGCATCGGCTCGGTGACGAAGCTGCGCAGGGGCGCGACGGATTTTTCCACCGAGGGGCCGGTTTCCATCACCTCGGCCACCTCGGCCGGCAGGCGACGGCGCAGTTCGTCCCAGAAGGCCGCGTCAGACCAGTCCTCGACCTTGTCCGACAGCGGCACCTGAATGTAGTAGCGCGAAAGCTGCGGGTTGCGCATCGAGGCTAGCGCAAAGCCGCGCGGGTGGTTGGCGTAGATCAGTTCCTCGGTGGCGGGGGCGGTGCGCGACAGAACCCCCAGCCAGCCGAAGGGATAGACGCGCTCATACTCGGTGCGGCTTTCCGCCGGGATCGACTGGCGGCTGATACCGTGGAAGCCGTCGCAGCCAGCGATATAGTCGCAATCCAGCCGGTGGCTCCGCCCGTCCTTCTCCCAGGTCACATGGGGCGCGTCCCCGGTCAGGTCGTGCAGGGCGACGTCTCGAGCCTGGTGAATGATCGTCGCGCCCAGTACATCCTGCGCGGCATACAGGTCCTGCGTCACCTCGGTCTGACCGTAGACCATGACTGTCGCCCCCACGCGCGCCTTGAAATCCACGCGGAACATGCCGTTCACGGTGGACAGGTTGGTGCCCTCATGCACCATCCCCTCGCGGTCCATCCGGTCGCCACAACCCGCGCGGCGCAGCAGGTCCACGCAGCCCTGTTCCAGCACCCCGGCGCGGATGCGGCCCAGCACATAATCCCGCGACTGCCGTTCCAGCACCACGGTATCGATGCCCGCGCGCATCAAAAGCTGCGACAGCATCAACCCCGAAGGCCCGCCGCCGATGATCGCCACTTGCGTGCGCATGCTCATCTCCCTTGCCTGGCTGGTAATCTGACAACACGCATGCGCCTTTTGAATGGCAAAACGCAGCATTCTCTGGCATTATCCGAACATGACCTCCCCCGCACCCATCCCCGCCTTCGCGCTTTATGGCGAGGGGCGCGGCTTTCCCGATGTGCTGCATTGCGAGCGTATCGCCGACCGGGCGGGGCTGCACGGCTGGCAGATCGCCCCGCACCGGCACCCCGATCTGCACCAGATCTTCCTGATCCGTCGTGGCGCGGCCTGGGTCACGGTCGATGGCCGGGCGCGCGACCTGTCGCTGCCGGTGCTGCTGTCGATCCCGCCCTGGGTGGTGCATGGCTTCCGCTTCAGTGCCGGCACCGAAGGCCATGTGCTGAGCCTGTCGCTGGCCGATCTGCCCGAGGTCCTGGGCGAGGCCAGCCCGCTGGCCGCCATGCTGGCCCGCTGGGGCCACGCGCCGGCCGATCCCGCCCTCGATGCGCTGTTCGAGGCGGTGATCGCCGAATGCGCGGCAAGGGATGCCGCCCGCGCGCCGATGCTGCGGGCGCTGGCCACGCAGATCACGGTGCATGCCGCGCGCGCGCTGGCGGGGGGCGCGCCGGAACCCACGCGCTACGAGCGGCACATGCAGGGGTTCGAGGCGTTGTTGCGCGAAAACCTCGCGCAGCGCTGGCCCCTGACCGAATACGCCCGTGCGCTGGGGCTGACGCCGACGCATCTGAACCGCGTGGTGCGGGCGCAGACCGGGCGGTCGGCGGCGCGGCATATCGAGGCTCGGCTTTTCCAGGAAGCCTGCCGCCTGCTGGCCTATACGCGGATGGGGGTGGCCGAGGTGGGCTATGCGCTGGGATTCGACGACCCGGCCTATTTCTCGCGCGCCTTCCGGCGGCAGACGGGCGAGACACCGTCGGGATATCGCCGGCGACTGGCGGGCACGGATCTGCCGGCGGGATAAAGGGCCGCGCCGGAAGCCCTCTGGAACGGCGTCAGTTAGAGGCGGTGCGGGTGGCGGGGCGGTAGAAGATATGCGCGCCGAACCGTGCCGTGCGCTCCATGCGACGAGCCCAGCCGGGGCTGACCGAAGTGGCATGGAAATAGATTGCCCCATCCGTCAGCGGCCGGTCGGCACCGGACAGCATGACCTGCGCCACGCGGCCGGCGACGGCGCGCGCACGCGGCTCGTTCAGCGCCCGCGAACGGCCGTTGCAGGCATAGCTGAACTGGCAAGCGTTGCGGCGATGGGCGTTCTGATGCACCACGGCGCAGACATTGCCGGGAAAGCGGGCGGAATCGACGCGGTTCAGGATCACCTCGGCAACCGCGAACTGGCCCACAAGATCTTCGCCGCGGGCCTCGTGATAGATCGCCTCGCGCAGGCAGCGGAACTGCTCGTTGCCGCGCATCGTGATCTCCTGGCGCATCAGCCAGTCCGTCTGGTAGCGCCTGTCGGGGTCGGCGCGCAGGCTGTCGTCGCCAGCCCGTCGCGCTGGCGCTTCTGTCCGCTGTTCGGCCCGCGCCGGCACCACCGTATCGTGGTCTGCAGGGGTATCGGCCGATGTCGGCGAGGTGGCGCGCGTGACCACCGCCGGCGTCACATGGCGGATCGCTTCGCGTTCGGCGTTCAGCGCCAGCATCAGTCCCTGCTCGACCCGGTCGCCGGCAAGGGCGCTGCCGGCAGACAGCGGCAACAACAGGGCAAGAGCGGCCGCCAGGGGCCGATGCCGATCCGATCTTTTCATACCGTCCATCCTCTGCGGTGGCGCTACAGGCAGCACGCGGCCTGAACAGCGGCGTCCGGTGTCGCCGCTCCCCCCAGGGACGCGGCCCAATACTTCTTCCGCCCGGGGCGGCTGAAAAACTTGTGGCGCCGCACCGGTGGCGGCACGCTGCACCATGCGTCACAAGGACGTGACCCACCGGCACGGCAGCAGGCTATACGGGAAAAAGGCGGTTTCGTCCAGTTTGCGGGAAACCCGCGCCCCGCAGCGCCCGCCGGACCAGCCGGGCACCACCCCTGACAGGCAGCCAATGTGTCCCGGCAAACCACCGGAAAGGCACCGAAAATACTATTCCTGACAAAAGGTTAACGCGGACCGTCCGGTGCGGATCAGCGCAGGTCCGGGATGGCTTCGCGTTCATCGCGGGTGCCGATGGTCAGCTGCGCCGCGGCCAGCCGCGCCACGGGCACCCGGAAGGACGAACAGGACACATAGTCAAATCCCGATGCGCGGCAGAAGGCGATTGATTCGGGGCTGCCCCCGTGTTCGCCGCAGATCGACAGGGTCAAGCCCTGGCGTGCCTTGCGCCCCCGCTCGGCCGCGATATGCAGCAATTCGCCCACACCGTCGGTATCAAGCACATGGAACGGGTCCTCGGCGAAGACCCCGCTTTGCACATAGGTTGACATGAAACGGCCGGCATCGTCGCGCGACAGGCCATAGGTCATCTGGGTCAGGTCATTGGTGCCGAAGGACAGGAAATCCACATGCTGGGCAATCTCGCCAGCGCGCAGGGCGGCGCGCGGGGTCTCCACCATCACACCCAGCCGGTACTCGAACCCCTGCCCGCGTTCGATCCGCACCGAGGCCGCCACCGCATCGATGCGCGCCTTGACCAGTTCCACCTCGCGCATGGCCGAAACCAGCGGGATCATGATTTCCGGCACGATGGGAAAGCCGCGGGCATTGGCCTCGATCGTCGCCTCGAAAATGGCGCGGGCCTGCATCTCGTAGATTTCCGGCAGGGTGACGCCCAGCCGCACCCCGCGCAGGCCCAGCATGGGGTTGAATTCGGCCAGTTCCTCGGCCCGGCGGGTGACCTCGGATAAGGGCTTGTCCAGGGCGTCGGCCAGTTGGCGCATGCCCTCGCGCGTGTGGGGCAGGAATTCGTGCAGCGGCGGGTCGAACAGGCGGATGCAGACCGGCAGGCCCTGCATGATTTCAAAGAGTTCGATGAAATCCGAGCGCTGCATCGGCGAAAGCCGGTCCAGCGCGGCGGCGCGGTCCTGGGAGCTGTCGGCAAAGATCATCTCGCGCATCACCGTCAGGCGGTCGTCCTCGAAGAACATGTGCTCGGTGCGGCAAAGGCCGATACCCTGGGCCTTGAAATCGCGCGCCACACGGGCGTCATCCGGCGTGTCGGCATTGGCCCGCACGCCGATGTCGCGCAGCGCGTCGGCCCAGTCCAGGAGCGTGGTGAAGGGCGCGTCCAGCGCCGGTTCCAGCAGATCGACCGCGCCCAGCATCAAGCTGCCGGTGGTGCCGTCGATGGTAACCAGATCGCCCTCGCGCAGTACCTGACGCCCGGTGCGCAACTGTTTCGCGCGCGCGTCGATCTGCACGCCGGTCATGCCCACCACGCAAGGAAGGCCCAGCCCGCGGCCGATGACGGCGGCATGGCTGGTCATCCCGCCGCGTTCGGTCAGCACGCCCGAGGCCGCGTGCATGCCGCGAATATCCTCGGGCGAGGTTTCGCGCCGCACCAGGATGCAGGGCTCATCGCGCGCCGCACTGGCCTGCGCGGCGGTCGAGGTGAAGACGATCCGCCCGGTAGCCGCGCCGGGGCTGGCGGCGATGCCGCGCGCCAGCACATCGGCCTCGGCGCGCGGATCGACCTGCCGGTGCAGCAGGTCCGACAGCGCATTGGGCGTCACCCGCATCAGCGCCTCTTTCTTCGAGATGATGCCATCCTCGGCCAGCGCCACCGCCACCCGCACCGCCGCGCGGCTGGAGCGTTGCACCTTCAGCGCATCGAGCACCCATAACCGCCCGTTTTCGATGGTGAATTCGATCTGCATTTCTTCGCGCAACTTCTCGCGGCAGATCGCGCCGTGGCGCAGAAGGTCGGCGAAAAGCGCGGGCTCGCGTTCCTCCAGCGAGGGGCCGCGCTTGTCATGCGTCAGATAGAGCGTGTCGGGGTTGTCCGACAGCGCCTCGCGCCCCTGGCCATGCTGGGCGAAACGGCCGGTTACCTGCGTCACGCCGGTCACCGGGTCGATGAACTGGATGACGCCCGCGCCGCTTTCGCCCGCGCCAAAGCCGCCGGCCATGGCCTGCACCACCAGGCCCAGGCCCGCCTCGGCCGGCGCGCCCTTGGCCTGACGCAACAGCCGCGCCGAGGTGCCTTCCCAGGCCCGCGCCATCGAGCGCAGCACCTCGGCCAGTTGCCGGGCCGGGTCCTGCGGGAAGGGTTCTTCCATCTCCTTCTCATATTCGTAAAGCGCCGCCTGCAGGGCCGGCAGGCAGGGTTCCTGCGCCTCGAACATGTCCGGATCCAGCCGGGCGACATGCTGGGCATAGGATTGCACGAAGCTGTAGTAGAGCGCGGTGGCCACCGGTTCGCCATGGCGTCCGGCGATTTCTGCATGGCGGGTGTCGTTCATGCCGATGTTCAGGATCGCGCCCGGCCCGCCCCAGTCCGGGTTTTCGGGCGAGGGGCGGACGGACATGAGTTGCCCCTTGTCGAACTTGGCCATCAGGCTGGTCATGTTCAGCGCCTGCCCGGCGGCGATGGCGCGTACGGTACCGAAGGAAAGCGCCACGGTGCGCGGCACCGGCAGGTCCAGCCGCACCAGTCGCTGAAGGCATTTCGCCCGCCAGCCATGGGTGCGCAGGGAAATGGGGGCCGAGTTGGTGATCTCGGAATAATCCAGAAGGCTTAGATGGGTGGCGCTGCGGCGGGGCATGGCGCTACCTTTCGCGCGGGGGATACAGGGGCGAGGTGAGGCGCAGAATAGGCGCTGCCCGGGCCGGCGCAAGCAGTTATCGCGACATAGCCATTTGCGCCGGGAAGGCGCTTTCGAAAGCGCGTTCTCGCCCATTGGACATGTCAGCGTCAAGCGCGCCCGGTCCCTATGCACGAGACGTCAGGCCAGAAGGCAGCAAAGCGCTTTCGAAAGCGCTTTGGCCGAGCGCTGTGGCCTGCGCCACCGACGCCCGGACCCGCCTTATTCCGCCGCCTGCGCGTAATCCGAAACCGGCGGGCAGGTGCAGATCAGGTTGCGGTCGCCATGGACATTGTCCACCCGGCCCACCGGCGGCCAGTATTTGTCCACCCGGAAGCTGCCGGGCGGGAAACAACCCTGTTCGCGCGAATAGGCGCGGTCCCAGTCGGCGACCAGATCCTCGACCGTATGGGGGGCGTGGCGCAGGGGGCTGGCCTCGGCCGTGATCTCGCCACGTTCCACCGCCGCGATCTCGGCCCTTATCGCCAAGAGCGCGCCGATGAAACGGTCGATCTCGGCCTTGGTCTCGCTCTCGGTCGGCTCCACCATCAAGGTCCCGGCCACCGGCCAGCTCATCGTGGGGGCGTGAAAGCCGTTGTCGATCAACCGCTTGGCGATGTCGTCCACGGTCACCCCGGCCTTGGCAAAGGGCCGCGTGTCCAGGATGCATTCATGCGCCACCCGGCCCCGGTTGCCCATGAACAGCACCTCATAGGCCCCCTTCAGCCGCGCGGCGATGTAGTTGGCGTTCAGGATCGCCACGCGCGTGGCCTGGGTCAGGCCGGGGCCGCCCATCATCAGGCAAAAGGCCCATGAAATCAGCAGGATAGAGGCCGAGCCATAGGGTGTGGCCGAGACCGCGCCCGCCTCGCCCGTCTGCGGGTCCGAGGGCAGGAAGGGCGCCAGATGCGCCTTCACGCCAATGGGCCCCATCCCCGGCCCGCCGCCGCCATGCGGGATGGCGAAGGTCTTGTGCAGGTTGAGATGCGACACATCGCCCCCAATCTCGCCCGGCTTCACCAGCCCGACCATGGCGTTCAGGTTTGCCCCGTCGATATAGACCTGCCCGCCTTGGTCATGCGTGATGGCGCAAACCTCCCGCACCGTATCCTCGAACACCCCATGGGTGGAGGGATAGGTGATCATGCAGGCCGCGAGCCGCTCGCCCGCCTGCGCCGCCTTGTCGCGAAAATCGTCCAGGTCGATATCGCCGTTGGGCGCCGATTTCACCACCACCACCTTCATGCCGCACATCTGCGCAGAAGCCGGGTTGGTGCCATGCGCCGACATCGGGATCAGGCAGATGTCACGATGCCCCTCACCCCGGGCACGATGCCAGGCCTGGATGGTCAAGAGCCCCGCATATTCGCCCTGCGCACCGGAATTGGGCTGCATCGACATGGCGTCATAGCCGGTGATCTGGCACAGCTTTTCGGACAGGTCGGCGATGGCCTGGTGATAGCCCTGCGCCTGATCGGCGGGCGCGAAGGGGTGCAGGCTGGAAAACTCGGGCCAGGTGATCGGCATCATCTCGGCCGCCGCGTTCAGCTTCATGGTGCAGGACCCCAGCGGGATCATCGCCCGGTCCAGCGCCAGATCACGGTCGGACAGGCGCCGCATATAGCGCATCATCTCCGATTCCGCGCGGTTCATGTGGAAAACCGGATGGGTCAGATAATCGCTTTCGCGCAGGAAGCCGTCAGGAAAGCCCAGCCGTTCCCGGTGCGGCGGCACGCCGTCGATGCCGAAGGCGCGCAGCACCCGCATCAGCACGCCCTCATCGGTGGTTTCGTCCAGCGCGATGCCCACCTTCGTGCGCCCTACCTTGCGCAGGTTCAGCCCCTCCATCCGCGCTGCGGCCAGAATGCCGGCCTGGCCGACGCCCACATCCAGGGTGATGGTGTCGAAAAACGCCTCGGTCTCTACCGTTGCCCCGGCCGCGCGCAGCGCACGGGCCAGCCGTTCGGTCATGAAATGCACCCGCTCGGCAATCGCGCGCAGCCCCTGGGGCCCGTGGAAGACGGCATACATGGATGCCATGACGGCCAGCAGCGCCTGCGCGGTGCAGACATTGCTGGTCGCCTTCTCGCGCCGGATATGCTGCTCGCGCGTCTGCAGCGCCAACCGATAGGCGCGGTTGCCGCGCGCGTCGACCGAGACCCCCACCAGCCGGCCCGGGATCTGCCGCTTGTAGTCGTCCCGGCAGGAAAGAAAGGCGGCATGCGGCCCGCCATAGCCCATCGGCACGCCAAAGCGCTGCGAGGAGCCCACGGCGATATCCGCCCCCATCGCGCCGGGCTCGCGGATCAGGCACAGGGCCAGCAGGTCGGTGGCCATTACCGCCACCGCCTTGGCGCCGTGCAGCGCGGCAATCTGCGGGGTAAAATCGCGCAGGTCGCCATGCGTGCCGGGATACTGGAAGATCGCGCCGAAGACGACTTCCGGCTCCAGCGCCGCCGGGTCGCCGATGATGATCTCTATCCCCAGGGGCGCCGCGCGCGTCTTCATCACCGCGATGCTTTGCGGGTGGCAGTGGTGATCCACGAAAAACCCGCGCGCCTTTGACTTCGCCACCCGCTGCGCCATCACCATCGCCTCGGCGCAGGCCGTGGCCTCGTCCAGGAGCGAGGCATTGGCCACCGGCAGTCCGGTCAGATCGGCCACCATGGTCTGGAAGTTGAGCAGCGCCTCCAGCCGCCCCTGCGCGATCTCCGGCTGATAGGGCGTATAGGCCGTGTACCAGGCGGGGTTTTCCAGGATGTTGCGCTGGATGGCGGGTGGTGTGATGGTGCCGTGATAGCCCTGCCCGATAAGCGAGGTCATCACGGTATTCCTCGCCGCGACCTCCCGCATCCGCACCAGCAGCGCCCCCTCCGACAGCGGCGCCCAGTCCAGCGGCTCGGCCTGGCGGATGCCCTGCGGCACCGTCTCGTCGATCAGACCCTCCAGGCTTTCGGCGCCCACGACCTGCAACATCTCGGCCATCTCGGCCGGGGAAGGGCCGATATGGCGGCGATTGGCAAAGTCATAGGGATTGTACTGGCTGGGGGTATAGGTCATCGGGCGCTCCGTCTGGGCCACGGGCAGGGGGCCTCACAGGCTTCAGGAAATGAATTCCTTGTATTCGTCCTCGTCCATGAAGGCGTCGAGGACAGCGGGATCGTCGATCTGCATCTTGAAGAACCAGCCCTCGCGCTGCGGGTCTTCGTTGACCAGCGCCGGGTTGTCGGCCAGCGCCGGATTGATCTCGGTGATCTCGCCATCCAGCGGGGCCAGGATGTCCGAGGCCGCCTTGACCGACTCGATCACGCAGACCTCGTCGCCCTTTGCGACTTGGGTTTCCGGCTCAGGCAGTTCGACGAAGACGATATCGCCCAGTTGCTCGGCGGCGTATTCGGTAATCCCGACGACGATCTGCTCGCCCTCGATACGCAGCCATTCATGCTCTTCGGTGAATTTCATCGCCTGACCTCATGTGCGATAGCGGGGTTGGTGAAAGGGAAGCGGCGCCACGCGCAGGGGCAGGCGCTTGCCGCGCAATTCGCCCCAGACGGTGGTGCCGGGCGTGCTCTGCGCAAGCGGCAGGTAGCCCATGGCCACCGGTCGGTCCAGCGTGGGGCCATAGGTGCCAGAGGTGATGGCGCCTGCCGGCTCGGCCGCGTCCTCGCTGGCAAAGAGCGGCACGCCCGCGCGCATCGGCGCCCGCCCCTCGGGCAACAGCCCCACGCGGCGGCGTGCCGGCCCCTCGGCCAGTTCGGCCAGAATCCGCGCGGCGCCCGGGAAGCCGCCCTCGCGCGCGCCGCCGCGCCGCCGGACCTTCTGAATCGCCCAGGCCAGCCCGGCCTCTACCGGAGTGGTAGCCTCGTCAATATCCTGGCCGTAAAGGCACAGGCCCGCCTCCAGCCGCAGACTGTCACGCGCGCCAAGCCCCGCCGGCAGCACCCCGGGCCGCGCCAGCAGCGCCTCCGCCAGATCGACAGCGCGGTCCTCGGGCACCGAAATCTCGTATCCGTCTTCGCCGGTGTAGCCGGAGCGGCTGACCCACAGCGCCGCCCCGTCCCAGTCCAGCACGGCCACATCCATGAACCGCATCGCTGCCGCACCCGGCACCAGCGCCGCCAGCGCAGCCGCGGCCCCCGGCCCCTGCAGGGCCAGAAGCGCGCGGTCGGTCACGGCCTCCACCCCGGCCATGGCGCCTTCCAGCAGCGCCAGATCGCTGGCCTTGCGCGCGGCATTGACCACCAGCAGCAGATGGTCGCCCCGGTTGGCGATCATCAGATCATCTTCAATCCCGCCGGCGTCGTTGGTGAAGAACCCGTAGCGCTGCCGTCCGGGTGCGAGGCCCGCCACATCGACCGGCACCAGCGCCTCCAGCGCCTGCGCCGCGCCGCGCCCGCCCAGAATGACCTGACCCATATGGCTGACATCGAACAGCGCCGCCGCCGCCCGGCAATGCCGGTGCTCGGCCATCACGCCGGCAAACTGCACCGGCATCGCATAGCCGGCGAAACCCACCATCCGGGCGCCCAGCGCCTGATGCAGATCGTATAGTGGTGTGCGCAACAAGGCGTTCATTGCTGCCAGCCCTTCCCCTTGGCCGGTCAGCCCGGCACTGCGCCCGCGCCCTGCCCGAAAGCCCGCGCGCCGGCCCGTGCCCCCTCTGTCCCTGCCCCGTCAGGGGCGCCTGAGATCATTATCCCTTCGGCGGGCGCGAAGCGCCACTCTCCAGAGTTTCAATGCGGATACGGTCCCTTGCACCTGAGAGTTTACCGGGGCGGTTGCTCCTTCGGTACCGGCACACCTTGGGGGCTGCACCGGATTCTCCCATATCCACGCGTCCTGCATAACAACCCCCGCCATCCCCTGGCAAGACCCCGCCGCCCCTTCATCTTGCTGAAAATACTCTGGGGGTGAGCGCCGCAGGCGCGAGGGGGCAAAGCCCCCTGCCCTGCCTGCTTTTCGTGCAACAGGATGATCAGAACCGCTCGATCAGCCGGTTAAGATACTCGCGCTCTTCCTCCGGCCGCTCCAGCTCGGCCGAGCGGCGGCGGATCTCGTCCATCAATGCCCGCGCCCGCGCACGCGCGTCCAGACCGGGCTCCACCCCGCGCAGATCGCC